>NZ_JBGCTX010000027.1:0-31615 GCF_041102755.1 Francisella sp. 19X1-34 | reverse complement strand
TACTGTCTTTCAACTTTTAAATAACAACGGTTTAGCTATTTTCAATCTAATTTATATTTTTTGTGCACAGAACCTAACCAAAAATCACTTAATTCTCCATTAATAACAATTTTTAGATCATCATCAGCTTCTGGTAAGATTATTACATCTATAGAGTGATTATTATTTCTAAATTCAAAATATATTGATATTAAAATTACTAAAAACCCTAAATACTTGATATTACTATTATTAAAATAAACCATAACAATACAACTGGCTAAAAATATCAAACAACCATAAAATATAGTACGATATTTACGTGATTTATTAATAGTAAGTTCTTGCATGTTATTTACATAAGATCATAACCAAGAGATTTTAATGCTCTATCATCATCAGACCAGCCACTTTTAACTTTAACATGAGTTTTAAGATTTACTTTCATATCTACCAAACGTTCAATATCTATGCGTGAATCTGTACCAATCTTTTTAAGCTTAGCTCCTTTAGCTCCGATAACTATACCTTTTTGACTATCACGTTCAACCAAAATACTTGCATATATATCAACAATATTTTTCTCTTGATCAACCTTATAGCTATCAATCTCAACAGCTATTTGATACGGTACTTCATTACCTATAGTACGCATAATTTTCTCACGAATAATTTCTGAAACCAAAAATTTAATACTTCGATCTGTTACTTGATCATCTTCATAAAAGAAATACTCCGACTCTGGTAGTAGCTTTTCAATTCGTGATTCTAACTCATTAACATTATGTCCTTGCTTAGCTGAAACATAAATCACATCATAAAAGCTTAATTTTTCTTTAATTGATTCAATAAACATTGATGCTTCAAGAGATTTTTTCTTATCAACCTTATTAACTACTAAAAATATAGGTATTTCTGAATATTTTAATTTCTCAACGATATTATCTTCAAGTTCAGTCCATTTACCCATTTCAACCACAAATAAAATCACATCAACATCTTTTACCATAGTTGTTGCTGCTTTATTCATAAATTTATTAATAGCTTTTGGCTCTTTAGTATGAATACCAGGCGTATCTACATATATAAACTGAGTGTCTCCTATAGTTTTTACACCTGTAATCTGATGCCTTGTAGTTTGAGGCTTTCGAGAAGTAATACTGACCTTATATTTAAGTATATTATTTAGTAAAGTAGATTTACCAACATTAGGTCTACCAATTATTGAGATATAACCACATTTTTTCATATAAAAACTCTAAAGAGCAATAATAATAAGATTTTAACAGTAATTACCTAATGTGTCGAAACTATTTACAAAATTTGAGTGAAGGTGTTATAGAATTAAAATTACTTAGAAATATGCCTAGCTACAAACTTAGCTAGTCTATCCATCGCCTTTTCTAATTCAGACATTTCATTTGCACAGCTAATTCTAGCAAAACCTGCTAAACCAAAGGCAACTCCTGGCATCATTGCTACATATTCTTCTTTTAATAATGCGCTACAAAGTTCAGCATCATCTTTGAAATTTGTATGTTCAATTAACTTACGTAAATCAGGGAATAAGTAAAAAGTACCATCAGCATTTTTAACATCTATATGAGGCATATTTTTCAAACACTTTGTAACAAATTGCTCTTTTTCCTGATATGACTCAGCAAAATAAAGTAAATCTTTAGCCGGCATATTTAAAGCTGTTATTGCGGCATATTGAGATATAGAACAAGCACAAGTAGCAGATTGAGATTGAAATTTTTTCATAGCATTATTTAGAAACTTTGGAGCAATTGTAAAACCAACTCTCCAACCTGTCATTGCAAAGTTTTTTGATACTCCACTAGCTATCACATATCTATCCGCTAAATCTGGAGCAACTTCTGTGATTAATGTAATTCTATCTTTAAAAAATAATTGATCATATATATCATCACCAATAATCCAAATGTTTGGATATTTTCTTAAAAGATTAGCTAAGTCTTCAATGCATTTTTTTGAATAAATTAAGCCTGTTGGATTATTTGGTGAATTAATAATTATAGCTTTAGTTTTATCTGTAATATGCTTCTCAAGATCAGCCACATCTATTTCAAAATTATTTTCAAACTTTGTCTCAACAGCTATTGGTTTGGCACCTGTTAAAGCAATCATATCAGGATAAGATACCCAATATGGTGCAAAAAATATAGCTTCATCACCCTCTTCTAGTATACAATTAAAAATATTGTGCAAACTGTGTTTAGCACCAGATGTTACACATACCTGGTCTGCCGCAAAATCAACACCATACTCTCTCTTATAACGAGCTACGATTGCTTCTCTTAATTCTTTTAAACCATCAACATTTGTATATTTTGTAATATTTTTATTAATAGCTTCAATACCAGCTTTTTTAACAAGCTCAGGAGTATTAAATCCAGGCTCTCCAATAGCAAGTGACACAACATCATTACCATCATCTTTGATCTGTTTTGCTAATGCTGCCATTGCATTTGTTGGTGAAGTTGAAACATTCTGAATCTTAGTATTTAGCGATGCCATTTTTGTTCCTTATAACTTTTCTACTTTAAATTTATTTTCTTTAATTTCAATACATGTGTAATTATCTACATAGGTATATAAATCAGAATCTACCAAAGGTTCTGATAATACTACAAAACCATCTTTCTTCTTACCCTTTTTCTTTACAGCTAGAGTATCTATGATGTCGTTATAGCTTATATAGTATAGCGATGGTCTATCACCAATGGTAGATATTTTTAGCGAACAAGAAGTTTCTCCATTTGAATATGCAATACTTGCTTTTACTTTCTCGTGCAAACCATTTCTAGCTTGAATCTTTTTAATTTGATTTACAGATTCAACTATAGCCTTTTTAGCATCATTTTCTAATCCATTTGATAATGCTAGCAAAAATAATGCTTCTGAATCTGTTGAACCAAATCTAGATTTAAAGTACTGAGGTTTAATGAGTTGTTCAATTTCTTGGCGAATATCATCAAAATCTCCTATTGCACCATTATGCACAAACATATGTCTACCAAATTTAAAAGGATGACAATTCAAACGTGAAGTTGGCGCGATAGTACTAGCTCTAACATGAGCCATAAAGTTTTTGCTTTTTATATGTTTTGCTAATGATATTAGGTTTTCATTATTCCAGGCAGGTAATGGATCTCTATATATACCAGGCTCTTTATGTAGATTAGTGTACCAACCTATTCCAAAACCATCGCCATTAACTGGAACAGCTCCTTCAGATGAGTGTATACTCTGATGCATTAAAGAGTTTTCCGGATCTACTAAGAGATCACTCATTTTTATTTTATCACCATGGTACATAATCCATCTACACATAACTACTCCTTAGTCTTCCAATGTGAGGTTCCTCTAAGATATACAGGAAACACTTCTTGTGTTAAAGTTTGTCGAGATTTTTGCTTAGTATACAAGCTATAAACATACTCGATGACATTGCTAACATCTAATTGGAAATCATCATTCTGAATATGTAATTCAGAAATACTATCGCCAATAAGCTCATATCCTTCATAAAGACTTTTCGAATATTCTTCTAATTTATAGACATTCTCAGAGATTATTTCATTATCAGTTGTATTATATAACCCTAAATAAAAATCTCCCATTCTAGCATCTAGAATGACTGCGACATTCTCTGAATTAGTTTTTGTACTTTTTGCAATAGTAAACATACTTGAAAAACCAATAATAGGAATATCTAGACTAACTGCAAAACCTTGGCAAATAGCCGCGGCTAATCGAACCCCAACAAAACTACCTGGACCAACACCATAAGCAATAAAATCTAATGATTTTTTGTCAATATTGGCTTTTTCAAAAATCCCTTTAATCATCTCTAAAAGGTATTTATTATGTTGGCGAGGGATTTCTCTTGTATCACTATAAGTTTTGCTACCTACTGATAAAGCAATTGAACAATATCTACTTGATGTATCTAATACTAAAAAATTCATCTTTTAACCAATAACTTGTTTAACTTGATAGTTCTTATTTAAAACAACGAACTCCGCATCAAATCCGACTTTGATCTGGCCTTTTTTTAACCCTAGTGATTTTGCCTGATTTGTACTACTCATTTTAACAGCATCATGTAAGCTACAGTTTGTGAACTTCATAACATTTTCTAATGCCTTATTCATACTCAAAACACTTCCTGCAAGAGCCCCATTTTCTAGTCTTGCCTGACCATCTTTTACTATTACTTTTTGTCCGCCAAGCTCAAATATACCTTCCCCAGCACTTTGAGCTGACATTGCATCTGTAATAAGAGCAATATTATCAGAACCTTTTATTTCATAAGTAAATTTAATCATATCAGGATGTAGATGTATACCATCAACAATCAACTCAGCTAAAACTTTCTTTGACATTAATAAAGCAGTAGCAGCTCCTGGATTACGGTGTTCAATAGGGCTCATAGCATTAAATAAGTGAGTTGCATGACTACATCCTTGATCTATTGCCTGAAGAGTTTGTGCCATTGTACAGTTAGTATGGCCTATAGAACTTATTATATTTTTATGATTACAAAACTGAATTACCTTATTAGCGTTTTTTATCTCTGGAGCTATAGTTATCTTTTTTATTAAACTACCACAAGCATTATGCCAGTTAGCTAACTTATCAACCTCAGCTTCTTGAAGATAGTTTGGATTTTGAGCACCTATCTTCCCAGAAGATATAAATGGTCCCTCTAAATGAACTCCTGCTATCTTAGCACTTTCAATACTAGATTGATCATTATATAGTTTAATAGCCTGCATTGATTTTAAGATTTGCTCATTAGGTGCTGTCATAGTGGTTGCAAGGTAACTTGTAACACCCTGCTTATAAATTGACTTTGAAATTACATCAAGAGCATCAACATCTCCATCCATAACATCAGCTCCCTTTGATCCATGAATATGAATATCGATAAATCCAGGTATAACATAGTCATCAGATCTTAAGCTAATTATAGGAAGATTAAAATCCTTTGCTTTTACTTGATCAACTACAGCTTTGATAATATTATTTTCAACTACTATATCTTTATTCTCAAAACCTGTTTCCGTGTAAATTTTTGCATCTTTTAAAATATAGCTTTGCATATAAAAGCCCTAATAGGTAAAATCTTGCTTTATATTAACTAAATTTATTATTTTTATCTACAATGTTACATTGGTTTCCTGGGCATATGCATAAAGCTACTAAAGAGTTTCGCAAGAAAATGTCCTCTATTGATATTGCTATCGAAATAGTTGACGCTCGTATTCCTGACTCTAGTAGCAATCATGTTCTAGAAGAAATTGTTGGTGATAAACCTATTATAAAGATACTTTCAAAGAATGATCTTGCAGACCCAAAAATCACTAAAGAATGGCTTAACTACTACCATGGAAGTGCTATTGCTGTAAATACTCTACAAGATAAAAACATTGTTAAAAGAATTATAGATTTAGCACAAAAGAAATGTCCTAATAGAGGTACTGTGCTAAAACCAATTAGAGCTATTATCTTTGGGCTACCTAATGTTGGTAAATCTACTATGATAAATAAGCTAGCTGGTAGAAAAGTTGCAAAGACTGGAAATGAGCCAGCTGTAACAAAACTTCAGCAGCGTATTGATATTAGTAAAAGTTTTATGATCTTTGATACTCCTGGTATCATGTTTCCTAGCCCTAAAAGTGAAACTAGTGGCTTTAGAATTGCAAGTATTGGTTCTATTAGAGATACTGCGATGGACTATGAAGCTACAGCATCTTACTTATTAGATTTTCTTAAAGAAAAAAATACTAATAATTTCTTAACTCGTTACAGCTTTATAAATAAAGAAGAATTTCTTGAAAAACATCCTCAAGAAATTATTAAAGATATTTCAGGAATAAGGACTAACTTTAATATCAAACAAGCTGCTAAAAATATAGTCCATGACTTTAGAGCTGGACATTTTGGTAAAATATCTTTAGAAAATCCTGAAACTATACAGACTGAAAAAGAGCAAATATTAATAGATGGAGATAATCAAAATATCCTCTCAGAAAAGTAATATATATTTATACTAAACTTTAATTTAATCATTGTCTATTTATATGTAGAAAATACCTATTTGTCTTAAATATAAGCTAAAGCTGTTATATAATTTAGGTAATATATTTTATTAGAAGCTGTGATAGATGTCTGAAAAAGATAACTCAAATAAAACTACTAAAGAAAGAAGTAAACTACTAGCTCCAGAAAAGAGAGGTAATAAAAAAAGTAAGTTTCTGATCTCTGAAGGCAAAACTAAGAACAAAGCTTCTAATAATAAGAAACTTCTAATAGATGAAACTGATAATGAAATTTCTAATGAAAATGAGTTTTTAGTATCTGAAGATCAAAGTGATGATAACGAAACTAATGAACTTTTAACACCTAAAGATCAAAATACTGACAAAAGTTTTGATGAGAATGATAAGCTTATAGAATCTCAAAATCAAAACGATAACAAAAAATCTGATACAAATTCTGAGCTTTTAAAATCTGAAAATGAAATTGATAATGAAACTCTTAATGAAAGTGATGAATTTTCTGAATCTAAAGATGAATTTGATAGTGAAACTCCTAATAAAGATAGTGAGCTCCTAATATCTGATGATGAAAACGATAGTGGAACTCTTGATGAAAGTGATGAAACTTCTCCACCTAAAGACGAGTTTGATAGTGAAACTCTTAATCAAAATAGTGAGCTTCTAATATCTGATAATGAAATTGATAGTGAAACTCTTAATGAAAGTGATGAAACTTCTCCACCTAAAGACGAGTTTGATAGTAAAAATCCTAATAAAGATAGTGAGCTCCTAATATCTGATGATGAAAATGATAGTGAAACTCTTAATGAAAGTGATAAACCTTCTACATCTAAAGACGAGTCTGATAGTGAAACTCCTAATCAAGATAATGAAATTTTAATATCTGATGATCAAAATGATCATGAGCCGTTAGTGTACAATGAAGAAAGTAGTATTGAGTTAACTGAACCGGCGACATCAAAAAAGAAAAAAATTATTAGAGTTCTAATCGGAGTAGTTATAGTTGGTGTTTGTGCTGCTGGAGTTAATAAATATATCGATTATAGACACGAAGTATTTTTGCAAGAATATGCTAAAGCTATTATTAATATTAAAAGTAAGAATGTAAAAGGCTATAAAGCTGCTTTTGAAATATTACAAGATCTAGCAGATGATGATGAAGCCATACCTTCGGATTACTATTATCTTGGATATCTGTATCAATATGGATTTGGTACACAAAAAAACTACTCCAATGCTTACAAGTATTATAAAAAGGCTAATACTTCACAAGCATTTTATCAATTAGCTATTTTGTACAAATATGGTCAAGGTGTAAATAAAAATAATGATAAAGCATTAGAGTATTTCAAAAAGTCATATAAATTAGGTAATAAAAAAGCTCTTGTTGGCTTAGCAAATTTTCTTGAAGCTAACCCTAGGCTTATATCTACTACTGATCCAGAGATTTTATATCAAATTTATCTAGCATATAATTCTAGTGAAATAAAAGAGAATAAATCTGGTGAAAAAGATAAATATCTTTCAATAGCAGTGTCTAAAGGCTATGAGCCTGCAACTATTAAACAAGCACAAATATTTGCAAAAAATAAAGATTATCATAGAGCATCAATTTTATGGCAAACACTACTTTATAGCTCTAATATTAAAACAGCTGATCTTGCAGAAAAAGAAATGGCTAAAATAGAAGACCTGATTAAACAACAACGTGAAAAAGAATTAGAGCAAGAAACTTCTAAAAAAGAAATTGTAGAAAAAAAACCTCAACCTAAAATTAAGCCTAAGCTCAAAAATGAAAAAGTAACGCAACAGCAGATAGAAGCTAATAGGAGAATTGGCTTAACTATCCCTAAGCAAAACCTTAAAAATCTAAATGGACTTGTATATATTAATCTTTTAAATACTGACAAAGAAAAACTACATAATTTTTACAAGAGTATCTCTGGCATAGAAATTGAGAATGATTGGATAATTAACTCAAAAAATAGCAACTCTAGTTATATTAATAACCTAATAGATCTTGATCAACTTAAACATAATAAATCATCATTAAAGTTTGACTTTGGTAATACAAGTAGTACTAATAAATATGAAGGTTTAGTGTATTATTTTTATAATAATGATAATGAGCTTATCCAAAATATCATTAATAATATAATTCAAAATAAGCCCAAGGAATCATCTCTAATACCAAACTTAACGAATGACAATTTATCAATTGATGAGTCATCAAATAAAAATGTTAATAATAAAGCAAAAATACAACAAGAACAGGGAAATGTTCTAGAGAAATTAAAAGAAAGAAAAACTGTAAATACTCAGAAACAAACACAACAAAAGAATCAAGACAAAAAGAAAGGTAATCAAATACAACTGACATATAAAGAGAAAATCCAAAGAATGCAAGTATTTGCCCAGAAAGGTGATTATAAAGATCTATATAAACTTGAGCATGCTGCTAATGATGGTGATGTTTACGCAATTTACTATATGGGAGTTTACTACTACAACCTTAAAGATTATAAAAAAGCTATGGAATACTTTAAGAAGGCTGCTGGTAAAAATTATGGTCCTGCAGATTATATGCTTGGTAATATGTATTATGATGAAAAAGAAAATGGTATATCTTACAATAAAGAAAAAGCTGTAATGTACTATAAAAGAGCTGCTAATTTAGGTGTTGCAAATGCTGAGCATATATTAATGCTCATGAGTTAAGAGAATATATAATTTGTTATTTATAAACTCCATCTTTCCAATGCTTACGGCATACTGAAACATATTTAGTATCTGTCTCTTTCAAAGAATCATCATCAACAATTATAGGATTACCATCTTTTATAGCTTGTCCATTTTGTACCATCATATTAAAGCTAGCTTTTTTACCACAGTGACAAATTGTTTTAACCTCTTCTAAGGTATCTGCTATAGCTAATAATAAAGCAGCTGTCTCAAAAGGTTCTCCTAAATAATTAGTACGTAAGCCATAGCAAATAACTGGAATATTTAACTCATCAACAATTTCTGCTAACTGCCATACTTGCTTAGGTTTAAAAAAATGTATCTCATCAATTAATACACAGTCTATAGACTCTTGCTGATTATACTTTTCTACAAAACTATAGATATTATCCTGATCCGTCAAAGAGTATGCATCTTTATCAATACCTATACGTGACTTGACTTTATTTAACCCAGCCCTTTTATCTACTGCAGAAGTCAGAATTAGTGATTTTCTACCACGATCTTCATAGTTATAAGCTACCTTTAAAAGATCTAAGGTTTTACCTGCATCCATTGATGAATATCTAAAATATAACTTTGCCACACTTACTTCCTTATTTATTGCCAGCTACCATACATTGGATTTGGCATAATAAAATATTTAGAACCAAATTTCTCATATGCTTTTGAACTAGCTTTTTGCATACTTTGTTGTTTCATATTAGGAAAATCTTGAACATTATCACCAAAATAAGCTATAACTTCATGAGCAGGCAATTTGTTTGTTAAGATTATATTTTTATTATATTCTCCAGTTTGTACAGCTTTAAATCTTGGATTTTTATTAAATTGCTCTTTACCATCATCTTTATTTGAGAAAAGAACTTGATCAAAGTAAATACCCTGCTGTTTTAAATTTTTAATAGTAGCATCAAATTCATTTTTATCGTTACCACCTCTATTAGTTACAAAACTAACATAGCCACCTAATTTATGTATTAAATTAGTGAACTTTACAGCTCCTGGTATAGCAATAGCATTTGCTTTATTGTACATACTTTCTTTGAATTTATAATCTTTATAGTTATTATACTCATTTGCAGAGCTATCTAATGCAGTTTCATCAATATCTAAGATAACTCCCCAAGAGTCCTTTTTAAGCTTATCTTTTTTTACTTCATCCTCTATTTTTTGACTTGCAATATTGTAAGCTTGGTAATCTAAAGCCTTCCTCTCAGCTGAAACATGATACCACTTAACTCCATCAACATTAGGATTACACCCTACAGCAAATACAGAACTTGAAGCCCCTACAACTAAAAACAATGCTAAATTTATTTTCTTTAATATCATAAGTTTCTCCTAAATCTGAACTTTTCTAATTATATTAATACCATGGCGGATTGGTAAAACTAACGACTCTAAATCATTTCTTTGATTTATATACTTATTAAATTCATCAAGGGCCTTAGCACGCTTATCTTGCGGATCTAAAACTTCTGCTCGCCATAAAATATCATCTACTATAATAATGCCATTATCAGACATTTTATTTATCAACATATCAAAATAGCTCTGTGTTTGTTTTTTATCAGCATCAATAAATGCTATATCAATATTATTAGGTAAGCTTGGTAGTATATCTATAGCATTTCCTTCCAAGTACTTTATCTTTGGATATTTAGATATAAATTCTTTGGCCACATTTTCACCTGATTGGTTAGGTCTATCAATAGTATATACATCAATATCCGCTGAAATCTCAGCCATTGCTATAGCAGACATCCCTGTAAATGTACCAACATCAACACATACTTTGGCCTTACTAGTAAATACAAAGAACTGTAGTAATTTAGTTACTATTTTCTCTGATAGCATTTGAGCACCATGAACTTGTTCTTTTGTTTGAGAACTTAGTTGGCTAAGATTAATGGATAAATCACTAGTATGGTCAAGACAATACTGCCAAATAGCATCTTGAGTAAATTGATTTTGCTTCATTATGAAGATATTTTTTATAAAAAACTTTTAGTATTTTGCATTAATGCAAATAATTAGTCTAGCCTCAAAAAGTGCTTTTATTTTATTTTTATGGTAGAATTTGTGCGCATTTTACTATAAATAACTATCTTGTATATAAAACGAGAAATAAACTAAAGAATTAAAGGTTTTATTAAATGAAAGAACAAAAAAAGGTTTTTATCAAAACTTTAGGTTGTCAAATGAATGAGTATGACTCTGCTAGAATGCATGAGGTTTTAGATGAAAACTTTCATACAGTGAAGACAGATGATTATAAAGATGCAGATATCATTCTAATCAATACATGTTCTATTAGGGAAAAAGCTCAAGAAAAAGTATTTCATGAGTTAGGAAGATGGAAAAATCTTAAGAAAACCAAAGAAGACCTTGTTATAGGTGTTGGTGGCTGTGTTGCATCTCAAGAAGGTGAAAATATAATTAAAAGAGCTCCATTTGTTGATTTAGTTTTTGGCCCACAGACTATTCATAGACTTCCAGAAATGATCAAACAGAAAAAGCAAACTCAAAAGTCGCAAGTTGATATTTCATTCCCAGAAGTTGAGAAGTTTGACTACCTACCTGAGCCAAAAGCTGAAGGTGCTAAAGCATTTGTGTCTATTATGGAAGGATGTGATAAATATTGTTCTTACTGTGTAGTTCCTTATACTAGAGGCCCTGAAGTAAACAGACCTTTTGAGGATGTGTTAGCTGAATGTGCCATATTAGCAGAGCAAGGTGTTAAAGAAATCACACTATTAGGACAAAACGTAAACCATTACTTAGGTCCAATGGAAAATGGTCAAATAGCTGATCTAGCTTTATTGATACACTTTATTGCTGAGATAGATGGTGTTGAGAGAATTAGATTTACAACATCGCATCCTGTTGAGTTTTCACAAAACCTAATTGATGCTTATGGTAGTGTTCCAGAGCTAGCAAACCATTTACATCTGCCTGTACAGCATGGTTCTGATAGAATTCTTATAAATATGAAAAGAAATCATACTATTTTAGAATTTAAACAGAAAATTAGAAAGCTAAGAGCTATTCGCCCAGATATTACAATATCATCTGATTTTATAGTTGGTTTCCCTGGTGAGACAGAGGAAGATTTCCAAAAGCTACTTGATCTAGTAAAAGATGTTAATTTTGACCAATCTTTTAGCTTTATATATAGTAAGCGTCCTGGTACTCCAGCTTCTGATTTACCTGATGATACTCCTATGGAAGTAAAAAAAGATAGATTAAAAAGATTACAAGATTTGTTAAATAGTAATTCTCAGATTATCTCTAGACAGATGGTTGGTACAAAGCAGCGTATTTTAGTTGAAGGCACATCTAAAAAAGATGATGATGTTTTAGCTGGTAGAACTGAAAATAATCGAATTGTTAATTTTAAAGGCGATAAATCTTTGATTGGTCAGTTCACTACGGTTACAATAACAGAAAGCCTACCAAATTCTCTAAGAGGAGAGCTTGTTTAATATATGAATAAAACTCAATTTGTTTTAGAGCCGTACAATTATGATTCTATGATGCAATTATGCGGTAATCTTGATGAAAATATTCGTGCTATCGAAAATTATTTTAGTGTTGAAATTAAACATCGTGCTGATGAGTTTGAGATATCAAGTGATTCAAGTGCGAATAATACTCAAGCAAAAAGATTTATCAAGTCATGCTATGCTGAGATTTTAGCTGGTAATACAGAGCTAGATTTAGAGCAAATTACAACTATTCTAAATGCAACAGCAAAAGAAAAAACTCCTCAGGCAAAATCTAAAAAGCAATTTGAAGAAGCTGAAGTGCAGCTTAGGAGCAAAAAGCTTAAAGCGCGTACTCATAACCAAGCTATCTACCTAGATAATATCAAAAATAATTTTGTAACCTTTGGTGTTGGACCAGCAGGTACTGGTAAAACATACATGGCTATAGCTTGTGCAGTATCTGCATATGAGAAAGGTGAAGTTAGAAGAATTGTACTTGTGCGCCCTGCTGTTGAAGCTGGTGAAAAACTAGGCTTTTTACCTGGGGATCTAACTCAAAAAATCGATCCATACTTACGTCCGATGTATGATGCTCTTTTTGACTTTATGGGTGTCGAGAAAGTTACAAAACTAATTGAGAAACAAGCTATAGAGATTGCGCCATTGGCATATATGCGTGGTAGAACAATTAATGACTCTTTTATAGTTCTTGATGAAAGCCAAAATACTACCAAAGAGCAAATGAAAATGTTTCTAACAAGGATTGGTTTTAATACTACAGCGGTTATAACAGGTGATATTACTCAGGTTGATTTACCTAAAAATGTAACTTCTGGTTTAAGACATGCTTTATCTATCCTTGATAATATTGATGGTGTAGCTATTAGTTACCTAAAATCAGTAGATATTGTCCGCCATCAGATAGTTCAGAAAATTGTTAACGCTTATGATAAGCATGAAGCTACTAACTAGTCTAAAGGCAGGAAATGATTAGCGTTAATAGAATAGACCATTTAGTATTGACAGTTAAAGATATTAATAAAACTGTTGAATTCTACACAAAACTTGGAATGAAAAAAGAAGTTTTCAAGCAAAATAGAATTGCGTTAGTCTTTAATAACCAGAAAATTAATTTACATTTATTGGGTAATGAATTTGAACCAAAAGCACAAAATGTAAAAGAAGGAAGTGCTGATATCTGCTTTATTGTTGATAATGATCTAAATGACCTTATAAAAGAATTAGATAAAGTAGGAATAGATGTAGAGGAAGGAATAGTTAATAGAACAGGCGCTACAGGAGCTATAAGGTCAATATATGTCAGAGATCCTGATAATAATTTAATTGAATTATCAAATTATTAAAAAACATAGAAAGAGCATTAAAAATGGATAATCTAACTCTAAATATCATTAATGATGATGAACACCCCATACCGGGTAAAGATATACTAAATGAATGCTTTAAACTTGTTGCAGATAAACATAATATTGCTCAAGCTGAAGTGAATGTAAGCATTGTCTCAAATGATGAAATCCAACAAATAAATAAACAGTTTCGTAATAAAGATAAACCTACGAATATTATATCTTTTGAATTTGATAGACCAGAAGGTTTACCTGATGATATAGTAGATGATTTCTTAGGTGACATTGTTATTGCTCCTAAAGTATTAGAGCAAGAGGCAAAAAGACAAAATAAAACTTTAGAAAACCATTGGCAACATATATTTATACATGGTTTGCTACATCTATTAGGTTATGATCACTTAAATGATCAAGAAGCTGAAGAAATGGAAAGTTTAGAAATAGAGTTGTTAGCTAAACTAGGAATAACTAATCCATACCTTATACAAGAGAACTAATTAATGTCAGAAAATAATAATCCCTTCATAAAAAAAATCACTTCTAGTATTTTTAATATTAAAAGTGAAGATGCTCTTATAGATGCTATTAATAGAGCTGCTGATAATGAGGTAATTGATAAAACTTCGCAAAACATGCTTATTGGAGCAATGGAAATATCATCTTTAGATGTTGGTGATATTATGATCTCACATACTAAAATAGTAGCTGTGGATATGGCTATGTCTGTTAAAGAGATTTTAACAAAAACTATAAACTCTAGCCATACACGTTTACCTGTATATTGTGAAGACAAATCTGAAGTTCTAGGGATATTACACTCAAAAGATCTACTAAAATTAATCTTTGAAAAAGAGATTGAATCAAGTACAGATGATGAATTAAAAGCAGAGGATATCAAAAATATTCTTCGCCCTGCTATTTTCATACCTGAAACAAAAAAACTGAACTCTATGCTTAAAGATTTTAAAAACAGTCAAAATCACATAGCAATCGTAGTTGATGAATATGGTGCTATTTCAGGTTTGATAACAATAGAAGATGTTTTAGAAGAAATTGTAGGTGATATTGAAGATGAGTTTGATACAACAAGTGAAAATATTGTAAAAATAACTAATAATAAATTTATAATTGATGCTACAACTTCAATAGAAGATTTTAATGAGTATTTTCATACATCGATTGATGATGATAGCGATTATGACACTATAGCTGGCATGATTATTCAAACTCTAGAGTACTTACCTGAAAAAGGTGATAGTATTATTTTAGAAAATTTGAAATTTACAATTCAAGAAGCAGATAATCGTAAAATTATTAAGGTTTTAATCGAAAAGTTAAAAAATGATGAAGAACAAGATATTTAAAGCAATAGTTACAGTCTTAAGCGGAGCTCTACTAACTCTAGCATTTGCACCCTTTCGTATAGATATATTAGCAATAGTATCTCTAGTTATCTTTTTTTATATACTAAATGATTCTAAAAAAATTCGTAGTGCATTTTTTACTTCAGTCCTATTCGGGCTAGGATTTTTTGGCACTAGTATATCTTGGGTGTATATAAGTATTCATCTATTTACTCAATCAGTAGCTGCAGGTTCAGCAGCAGCTATTGCCCTTGTAATCTTATTAAGCTTTCTACATATTATCCCTTTTGGAACTTTTAGTTATATACTAACAAAGAAAGCTAATAATTTTGCCAAAATATTAATATATCCAGCACTATGGACCCTTTTTGAAATAGTCAAAGCAAATCTACTATGGGGAGGATTCCCTTGGGTTTCATTAGGATATTCTCAAACAGAATACCCTTTAATATGGTTTGCAAATATTGGTGGTGTATACCTGGTTAGTTATATTGTTGCTTTTATTGCTTGTCTGATAGCTTTTTATATCTGTAATAAAAGCACTCTTAAAAAAATCATCTCTTGTATAGTTATTATATGTATTTTATATATATGTGGCTTTGTTATTGAGCATAACCAACCTTCTATAGAAACAAACCAACCACAGAAAGTTGATTTAGTCCAAGGTGACTTTATCCAAGGCTTTAAGTGGGACCAAAATAACTTTGTGAAAATGGAAAAGTATTATGAAAATGTTGCAAAGGAACATAAAAATGCTTTAATAATTTTCTCAGAAAATGCTATCCCAAGCTATAGACAATATTTAGGTCCTTACTTTAATAATCTTGCCAAAATAGCAAATAAAAATAATAGTGCTTTACTAATTGGTTCACTAAGTATAGAACAGTCAGGAAACTCCTCAAAAATATACAATAGCTCAACTATAATTGGTAAGGGTCACGGTGTTTATAATAAGCATCATCTTGTTCCTTTTGGTGAGTATTTCCCTATTAAATTTTTTGGTTACGTTGATAGTGCTGGTCTTAGCAACTTTAATGCAGGTCATGAAGTCCAACCAATAATGAGTGCTTTTGGCTACTCTTTAGCTAACTTTATATGCTATGAAGTTGGATACCCTGAACAAGTAAGAGATCAATTACAAGGTGCAAAAATAATATCTGTAATTAGTGATGATTCATGGTTTGGTGACTCTATAGCTCGTGATCAACAATTACAAATATCTCAAGTAAGAGCCATTGAAAATGCTAAGTTTGTATTAACTACAACAAGCAATGGTATAACATCTGTTATAAACACTAGAGGTGAAATAGAGAAAGTTTTACCTAAAGATACTCGAGGTATACTTGAGAAAACTGTATATTTAAATAATTATAAAACTATATGGATGGAAATAGGAATGAGCCTTATTTTTGCCCTTATAATATTTAGCTTAATTATTGGAGTAATCTTAAAAGAAAAATCTGAACGACATAATTATTCAGATAAATAAATCTTCTTTATGAAGAAAATGTAATAGTAGCTCAAGCTTTAGATCAATATACTAATCGAAAATAATCTCTATTAAAAACAGTGGCTCTTATAAAATATTTGCTATAATTTTCTAATATTAAATTATTTAATAAAATCTCTATGAAATATACAAAACTAGGCAAAACTAATATTGATATTAGCAGAATATGTTTAGGCACCATGACTTGGGGAAGACAAAATACCCAAGCAGAAGGCTTTGAGCAAATGGATTATGCATTAACTCAAGGTATCAATTTTTGGGATACTGCTGAGATGTATGCAATTCCTCCAACAGCTAAAACATACGGTAAAACAGAAGAAATAATTGGAAATTGGTTTAAGTCTACAAATAAACGTGAAGAGGTAATTTTAGCTACTAAGTTTTCTCCTATGCCATGGGCAAGAAATGAAGATAACCCAACGACTAACAAAGCCAATATCATTGATGCTGTAAATAATAGTTTAAAGCGTCTAAAAACTGATTATATTGATCTTTATCAATTTCACTGGCCAACAAATAGACCTCATTATCACTTTGGTAATTGGTGGGATTTTGAGCCTTTAGCAGGACAGCAAAATAAAGAGCAAATTGTAGCAAATATTTATGAGACTCTTCTTACGTGCGATGAATTAGTAAAAGCTGGGAAAATCAAACATATAGGCTTATCTAATGATTCAGCTTGGGGTATTAATCAGTTTATTCGTTTAGCTGAAAAATATAGCCTACCACGTATACAAAGTATTCAACATGAATACAATATTAATAGACGTAGAGATGAAACTGATGTTATGGAAACTTGTGCTTTAGAAGATATCTCTTATTTAGCATGGTCTCCACTTGAGCAAGGGGTTATAACAGGAAAATATCGTAATGGTGCACGCCCTGCTGGAACTAGAATGTCTGTAGAAATTTTAGATGGTCAGGAAGATCGTTATGGTTTTAGGTTTGATACAAATGATAATGCAGTAACTGAATACATTAATGTTGCTGAAAAGCATAATTTAGATATCTGTCAAATGGCGATTGCATTTACTATTCGTAAACCATATATGAGTTGTAGCATAATTGGAGCAACTACTATGTCACAACTTAAAACAAATATTGATGCTATAAATTTAGAACTATCTGAAGAAGTTCTAACAGATATCGAAAAAGTAAGAAGAAAATATCCTGTACCTTTTTAAAAAGGTACTTAAAGATTCTAAGCATTCCTTTATTCGCTAGCAGTATTATTTGCTATAATGTCCTAAAATTCAAAATTTATAATAATTTATGAAATACATACAATTAGGAAAAACAGATATTAATGTAAGTAGAATATGTCTTGGAACTATGACTTGGGGGATGCAAAACTCTCAGTCTGAAGCTTTTGAACAAATGGATTATGCATTATCTCAAGGTGTAAACTTCTGGGATACTGCTGAGATGTATCCAATCCCACCAAATCCTAAGACTTATGCTAAAACAGAGACAATGATAGGAAATTGGCTTGAGTCTAGACAAAAGAGAGAAAAAATAGTTTTAGCGACTAAATTTTCACCTCTTCCTTGGGCTAGAGGTGAAAAAAATCCTACGATTAATAAACAAAATATAATTACTGCTGTAGATAATAGCTTAAAAAGGTTAAAAACAGATTATATAGATCTTTACCAATTTCATTGGCCAACTAATAGATCACATTATCACTTCCAAAACTGGTGGGAGTTTGAGCCATCACAACAAGGAGAAGCTGCGAAACAACAAGTTATACAAAATATATTAGAAACTCTACAAACATGTGATGAACTTATAAAAGTAGGAAAAATTCGTCACATAGGATTATCTGATGACTCTGCTTGGGGCGTAAATCAATTTCTTAAGCTTGCAGAAAAGTATGATTTACCACGTATAGCTAGCCTCCAACATGAATACAATTTATTACGTCGTAGAGATGAAACTGATATTATGGAGACTTGTGCTCTAGAGGATGTTTCATACCTATCTTGGTCTCCTCTTCATGCAGGAATATTAAGTGGCAAATATTTAAATGGTAATACTCCTGAAGGCAGTAGAATGAGTTCTCCTGAAGGTAGATCTAGATATGCTGCAAAGCTCAACCCTATAGTTGATGCTGCTGTAGAGCAATATATTGCCATCGCGGAAAAATATAATTTAGATGTATGTCAAATGGCACTGGCATTTACAATAAGAAGGCCATATATGACTTGTAGTATAATAGGTGCGACTAATTTACAACAGCTAAAAACAAATATTGATGCTTTTAGCCTAGAATTATCCGAAGAGATTCTTATAGATATTGAAAATGTCAGAAGAGAATATCCTGTACCATACTAATAAATATTTAGTTATTAACAAAGTAAAACTTATTGCTAAATTAGAAGTAAAATTAATGGTTAACCATACGCCAAGTAATATTTTATGTGAGCTTCCTCTCAACTAAATTGCTTATCAATAAAATTTAATATATTCTTTTGTTGAACAAATCAGAAAAACTAGCTTCATAATTTATCTATATTATGAATTATTATAAAAAGGAGTTTTCGTTGAAAAATTTTATTAAAAACTTTATATGTTTAAAAAGTAAATTAGAAAAAGCAGCATTAAGGCAAATGCTAGTTATTTTATTTATTCTATTTACATTAGAATTTATAATTACAACTATTATAACAGTGCTATCATTTATGGAAGTATCCCAAACTTCTACTTTCTCGTTACTATCATATTCTTTAATACTAATTCCCTATTTTATAAAAGTTTTATTAGCTAGAATATTTTATGACATAATTCTAATGCTTCATGAAGGGCTAAATCTCCTGAAAGAATTATGTATATGTAAAAAGTAAATTTTTAATAGCTATCTAGTTTCCATGAACAAAAATTATCTAAGCCAAATAAACGTGCTAGCTAAAGCCACAAAGCCAAGAAAAGCAGAGCAAGTTTTATCAAATCTAGAGAAAACCCTTCTAAAATGCTTAATTTTAGAGAAAAAGTTCTCAATCAAATGTCTTTCTTTATATATATGCCAATCGATATTATGGTTTTTAGTATAGTTTTCTCTAGCAGAGAATCACAGGCTTATTTTTATTTTTCTTAAGGAATCTTATGTTTTCCTCAGAAAAATATGCTTTATCAGCAAGAATATAAGCGTTTGTTATTCCTTGTAAAAGTTGTTGCGAAGGTAAAATATCGTGAACATTACCAGCAGTTATTATAAATCTAACAATATTACCTAAGGCATCTGTGAGGGTATGAATCTTTGTTGTTAGACCACCAAAACTTTTACCTAATCCATTAATTTGATTACCATTTATTTCGTAGCCACTAGCACATGCATATGCTTTGACAGATAGTGAATCTATCATAAACTGTTGTGAATCAACATCTGAAACATATAGGTCATTAAATTATTCCAAATTCCTTTGTCAGCTCAAATAACAATAGAGTCAATAGGACTATTTGAGCTATATCCTAAAAATTTTTTTAGATCATCTTCAACTATATCTATAGTTGTAAACTCGCCTAGGTTATGATCGAGACCTTTTAGTATTTCACGGTTATTACTAGCTCTTTTTATAAAGAATTTATTATTCGAGACATCATCATACTCTGCTAGCTTAATTCTCATTTTTGGATGTATCTTTCCGATTGTACCGTTAAGTAATATCAAAATTATACAACCTAAAAAATCTTTTTTATTAACCTTAATGTCCCCTTCGGGGATTAAAAAAATCCCTCGCCTTCAGGCGAAGGGAGAATTATAATTAAGTCGTACCAACGACGAATTTATGATGATTTATGAGAAGTTATAGAAATAATAGTCATAGTAAATATGATCTGAAAGTGCATTTGATATGGATACCGAAATATAGAAAGCGAGTACTTACTGGTAAGGTTGCAGAAAGAACAAGAGATTTGCTGAGACAGATTAGCATGGAACATGAGATACATATTATCTCTGGAAAAGTTTCATCTGATCATATACATATGTTTGTGTGTTATAGATCACAGATGTCTGTAAGCAAAATGGTTCAGAGTCTAAAAGGCATAAGTTCTCGTGTATTGCTTCAAGAATTCTATCATTTGAAAAAGCAATTTTGGGGTAGACATTTGTGGGCTAGAGGATATATGGCTGTAAGCTCAGGAAATATAACTGATGAGATGATACAAGAATATATTGATAGTCAGGAAGGTGAGCCTGTGGATGATAGTCGATTTCAAATCGACTCTAGTTTATAACCCCCCAACTTAAAGTTGGGGGGTTGTTTAGTTAAATTTCTAATACTAATTAAGGTTAAAAAGAAAGGAGCTATCAGAGTAATTTTATGAGCATGTTTTTGATCAATAATTGATGTTGCACAAGCAGATAAGGATGCCAGGTATATCATATCAAAATCATCTAAATTATAATGAGATAATATTTTTGATAAGTGTTTTTTTACTAAGATAGATTTATTAATTGATCGAATAATAACATCTACAGTTATATTTGCTATCTTCATTATTTTTTCTTCATAAGTCTGACTTTTATAGCCTCTTAATAAAAGTACCTTCATTACCTAAACCTACACAAATAATATGGTATTAGCTTATCAAATATATTGCCATACGATAAGTTTTATCTAAAATGAAGAGGTTTTAGATAAAAAATAAACATACTGTAATCTAAAGCTTTCTGCTTAGTAGTTATATTATTTGCTATAATTTCTTACTAAACTAGAGAATATTTAGTTATCTTTAAGTAACACAAAAGTTTAGCAGAAAATATATAGTCTTATATAAACATGAGTAATAAAATTAACAACAATAACCAAATATATTTCTTATTATTTATAATATTTTTTAGTGTAGTTGGGACATCAATGCCATATGCTATTTTTGCGCCATTATTTATCAATGATCATAATTTATTTACCTATTCATCTCAAGAAATGCTAAATATAGGGCTAGGTTTCACTTTAGCTGCATATCCACTGGGGCAATTTATAGGAGCGCCAATTATTGGTAGATTTTCAGATAGATATGGACGTAAGCAAGTTTTAATAAAAACTCTTATTTTTTCAGCAATTGGATACTTTTTATCTTTTATTGCAATAGCCAATGCTAATGTAATTTTGCTAATTTTGACCAGGTTTATTACTGGAGCTTTTGAAGCTAACTATGTAGTAGCTCAAGCATTTATCGTTGATATTACAGAAAATAAGCAAAAAGATTTAGGAAAGCTATCAGCAACTGCTTCTCTAGCTTATGTTCTTGGTCCTATTATTGGAGCTTTATTATGTAATGATCATATAGTATATTGGTTTAATTATGCTACTCCTTTTATTTTTGCGGCTTTTGTTTCAATTATATTAATGTTATTAGTTAAATTTAAACTCTCAGAAAACACGCAAAAAATAACTTCTAAAAAAATAAGTTTATTACAAGAGTTTAGAATCATTAATAATATGTCAAAAGTTGTTAATGATAATTCTATAAAGATATTATTATTTACTAGTACATTCCTATCTCTATCTATTCTAACTTACTATGAATTTTATCCAGTAATATTGGCTAATAATTGGAAAATGAATGCTATGACTATCGCAATATTAACAGCTGTATATAGCATAAGTCTTTCGATTAGTGTATTGTATCTTCCATCATTTTTGAGTAAAAGATTCTCATTAAAAAAGAGTTTATACTTAATGCTTAGTATTATGATCATCGGCTATTTTTTATTAATTTCTAACAATCTCTATTTGGTTATACTACAGTTTGCTCTTTTAGGGTTGGCCTTTGGAACAGCAAATAATTTACAATTGGTAATGCTTTCAGATATTGCACCGGATGATAAACAAGGAGAAATTCTAGGCCTACGAGCATCTTTATCAATGTTAGGAAATGCTATTGTATGTGTATTTGGTGGATTTATAATTATATTTTCTGTTGATTTTACAGCTTTAATAAGTGTGTTCTTTATATTACTAACTATTATTGGAATAATATTTTTGACTGAAAAAAGATCTTAACCTCCTAGAAAGTTCTTTAAAGTTTCTAAACCATTTTCAGTCAAATATGCTTCTGGATGGTATTGAACACCAAATATTTTTGCCTTTTCATGTTCAAAAGCCATAATTTCTTTATCTACAGTTAAAGCTATCGTAACTAAAGGAGTCATAATTTTATCCACTATTAATGAGTGATAGCGCGTAACGTTAAAATTATTTTGAAGATTCTTATATAAATTAGATTCTTTTACTTTAGAAACTCTAGAGATTTTTCCATGATATATTTGCTTAGCTTTTATTATATTAGATCCATAGTATTGAGCTATTAGCTGATGCCCCAAACAAATACCTAGCAAAGGTGTATTATTTTGTTCACAATATTCAATAATTGGATACTTGTCTTTTAACTCATTAGGATGTCCTGGACCTGGACCAATTACAATATGACTATATTGTGTAATATTATCAATTTCTTGATCTGTTTTTTTTATACAAACCTCATAACCAAGATAAGTTATATAGTCGATAATAATATTAGTAAATGAATCGTAATGATCAATATATAAAATCATTTTAATCCTCTAAGTATGCTGGTATCAAACCTCTAACACTATTAACAAGATATATATTATCTGCAGATTTTAAATCATCTATAGTTAAATGTTTAGGTTCTAGTTCTTTTTGAATTATCATTGATCTTCTAGCAACACCATCTAATACACCATCTTCTAATTTAGGCGTATATAACAGCCTATCTTTTTCAATTATTATATTATGAAATCTAGTCTCTGTAATATAATCATTTTCATTTAAAAAAATAAGCTCAGAATCTTTATTTGTAGCAACATATTTATTATGCATTTTAGTATAAAAACCACGTGTAGAATTATGAGTTGTTTTATATTGAAATAAGTTATTCTTAGAGTCTATTTTTTCTGGGCAAACTATTAGCTTAACTACATTTTTAATACTAGTATCAATTTGATTATGCTCAATAGTAAAAGATTTATCATAGCTATATTCAAAACGTATCTTATATTCTTTATTCTTATCGAGTTTCTGGCAATAAAGCTTTATTTGCTTTTTAATTTCTAGTATATCTATTTCAAAGAATAATCTTCTAGCAGAGCTTTCAAGACGTTCTAAATGCAAATCTAAATATCTAAATCCATCATAATAATAAAGACTTTCAATCAAAGAAAATTTTGGCTTATAAATACGCTTAATAAAGCCTATCTTTGTATCCATCTCATGCCACTCAGATTCCACATCAGAATATACAGTTATGCCACCACCAACTCCTATTTGTAGGTTATTTGTATATTTTTGTATAGTGCGTATTGCAACATTAAAACACATATCATTATTAGGTAGTATATAACCAATACTTCCTGTATAGGCGCCCCGCTGTTGTCTTTCTATATTATCTATTAGCTCTAGAGTTCTTTTTTTAGGTGCTCCAGTTATAGAGCCGCATGGAAACAAACTATCCAAAATCCTTCTAAAAGATATTTGGCTATCAACATTAGCAGATATTTGTGATGTCATTTGTAAAAGGTTTTTATACTTTTCTATCAAGAAAAGCTTATCTACCTTAACCGTATGAGTATCCGCTATTGCTGATAAGTCATTCCTTAATAAATCAACTATTATTAAATTCTCAGCTTTATTCTTATCACAAGATTCTAGTTCTTGAAAAATTTCTAGATCTTTTTTTTCATCACCACTAAGCTTAGCTGTTCCTTTCATAGGTTTCACAACTATAGTGTTATCCTTCTTCTTAAAGAAAAGCTCTGGTGAAATAGAAATTATATCTGGTTTTAGAAAAGGTAAATATGCAGCATATTTAACCAATTGATTTTGTTTTAAACTACTATATAGTTCTTGACTGCTAAACTCAGAAGTTGCAAAAATTTTCTTAGTCAGATTAATTTCATAGCTTTCACCATCTACAAGTGCTTGCTGAACTTTTGCAAAATCTGCTAGATATTCATCATAACTCACACTATCTAACATACAATCTATAGAGCTATCTATGCAAGCAAAAGCAGGAATATTATTACTAAACTCTTTAAAAGCTACAAAATGAAGTAATTTTTCACTATTAGATACACGTAAATGTTTGAGTTCATCCTTAAGATAATATCCTGCTTCATAGCTAATATAGCCAGCTAAATATAGTCCTTGCTGTTGAAGCATCTCTAACTGACAAAAAGCTAACTCTAAAGAATCTTTATCATAAGCTATAACTTCTTTAAAAGAATTATAAAAATAATAGTTCCTACTATTTGTTAAAGTATCTTCAAATATTGCAAATTGAGGAAGTGTATTAGAACTCATTATTTATCAATTCTTTTAGCTTTTTTCTATCTATCTTACCTGTTATCGTCATAGGGATCTTATCAAGATATACAACACCATCTAGTTTTTTATATTCAGATATATATCTAGTAAGCTCTTTGTTTATAGAGCCTAGAGAATACTTCTCATCAGCAACTAAAAATGCCCAAATATTTTCTCCCCATATTTTATCGTATTTACCAATAACAACACAGTCTTTAATCTTAGGTATTGTTAAAATATATCTTTCTAGTTCAATTGGTGAAATATTTGAGCCTCCTTTTATTATGATGTCTTTATATCTACCATAAAAAGTTAGCTCATGTTTTTGACTATCAAAACTACCAATATCCCCTGTTTCTAGCCATTCATTGTTATTGTTTAAAGGAACAATATTATTTTTAATAAAGATCTTACCATAATTACTTTTTGCAAATTTAGCTATATTTACCTTAGTATCTGAAAAAACTTTAATAGTATTATCATTTTTAGCAATTATATTTTGACCATAGCCAAAAACCTCTGTCATACCTATACCATTTAGTAATGCTATACCTAGTTTTGCCTTTACTGAATTATTCAAAGATTCTGATGTGATATCTCCAGCCACACTTAAATATCGTAGATTATTCTTTTTAATATTTTCTTGAACCAAAAAGTGATACATTATTGGCAATAGTGCTAAAGCTGTAACATTAGATTCATTTATAATATTAGCAACTAGTTTAGGCTCAAATTCTGGAATAATTGTAACATCCAATCCTATAACTAAAGCTGGTAAAATTTGATAAGAAAAAGCATATGCATGATTTATAGATAAAGCTACTAATAAATGATCATTTTGCTTAAGACCTAAATCATCAACTCTATTTTGTGCATATTCTATAATCTGATCAATATTATGCTGATGTTTTTGATAGAAACCTGTAGTTCCTGAACTTACATGAGCTATTATTGTTTTTTCAAATACTTTATAATTTTGGGTTTTGGATATACTTTCAAAAAATTCTATTTCATCTTTAATATTAAGTATTTCTAATTCATCTAACTCTAAATGAGATAATTTATCTGTTATAAACAAAGATTGCTCTTCTAATATCCCTTGAAGTTCTGAATCAACTAACCGAGGATTAATTGGTACAAAAAGATCTATATCAGCTATCCAACTAGCTATATATAAGCTAATTGATAATGGTGAGTTCTTTAAATTAGAGAATATTTTTTTATATTTATAAGACTCAAGTAATCTTGCCAAATCATAAGCTTTATATAAAATTTCCCTATATGAGTATTTTTTATTGGCAAAGAAAATATGCCTATCATCATTATGACTTTTTATATTAGCTAAAAAATTTCTAAGTTGGCTCATTTCTAAGTAATTTATTATCTAAGTAATTATTAATATGATATATTAAATTAAAATTTTATATTTAACATCTTTTAATAAAATGCAACAGTCTTTATTTTTAAATGAATTAGAAATTTATGTTAACTTAGGCTGCTCTGATGAAGAAAGAGCTTATAAACAAATGATCAAGCTTGATATAGAGTTAGAGTTTAATGAAAACTATTCCGCTAGTGATACCGACAATTTAGAAGAAACTATTTGTTACTATACATTAAGAAATAATATCCAAAATTTCTGTAATGATATTAGTTGTAATCTTATTGAGTATTTAGCAAAGCAAATATTTATATTTATTCAAAAAAGCTATAACAATGTAAGGATAAGATATCTAAAGCTTATAAAAACTCCCCCTGTCTCACAAATAAAAGCAGCTAGTTTCATAATTAGGAATTAATATATGCAATATATTATAGGAATCGGTACAAATGTAGGATTTACTCTTGAAAATATACATTTAGCTATACAAGCTTTGAGCTCACACCAAGACATAAAAGTCATAAAAAAAGCAAGCTTATATAGTAGTAAAGCCCTACTCAAAGAAGGTGCCCCTAAAGATTGGGATATTAACTTTTTAAATACTGCTGTAAAAATAAATAGTTCATTAGATCCACGTAAGCTTTTAATCATCTTAAAAAATATTGAGAAAAAAATAGGTAGAAACCCAAATGCTCCTACTTGGTCACCACGAGTAATTGATCTAGATATTTTAGCTGCTGAGGATTTGATTTTAGAAACTAATGAACTATCAATTCCTCATAAAGAATTACTTAATCGCAGTTTTGCCCTAGCACCATTATTAGAGTTATCTAAAAGTTGGCATCACCCTAAGAGAGTAGACATAAATCTAAACTTAAGATTAAAAGAACTAAATAATATAGATAAACTAAAACAAACTTTAGCCGATACTATGCGTATGGGTATTGTCAACTTATCTAATCAATCTTTCTCTGATGGTCACTTTAGTAATGAAATGCGCAAATCAAACTTATATGAACTTATTGAGAATGGTGCAGAGATTATAGATATTGGTGCTGAGTCAACAAAGCCAGATGCTAAACCTATATCAATAGATAAAGAAATTTCAAAACTTGATAATATCTTAGAAGATATAAAATATAATGCGGCAAGTCTAAAATATAGACCCCTAATTAGTATAGATACGCGTAAACTAACTGTAATGCAAAGAATTCTAGAAAAACATCATGACATTATATGGATGATAAATGATGTCGAATGCAATGATATTGAGCAAAAAGCTAAATTAATTGTAAAATATAATAAAAAATATGTAATAACTCATAATTTAGGTATAACAAATAGAGATCAATACTTAGACAAAAATAATGCTATACAAAGTGTCTGCAAGCATATAGAACAAAAAGCGAATATTTTATTAAATTCTGGAGTACATAAGGAAAATATATTTTTTGATGTAGGTTTTGGTTTTGGTAAAAAAGCAGATACAGCTAATTATTTATTAGAAAATATTGATAAAATAAAAGATAAGCTAAGTTTGAAAACATTAGTTGGGCACTCTCGTAAACCATCTGTTTTGGGATTACCAAAAAATAGCGATATAGAAAGTTTAGATAATGCAACGAAAGAGCTCTCAAGAAAGCTAGAAAAATTAAATATTGAAATAATTAGAGTACATAAAATTTAATAAGGGATAGCTATGTCATACCATCCAAGTTTAGAAGCTATATTAGATACGCCTGAACTTAGAAGAATAAAAAAATTAGACCTAAGAGAACAACGTGAAATCTTTAAAAGTTTATCTATTGAACAAATTAAAAAAATTCCCCGTCCAGATATTATCGAAGAAGATATTCAACTAGAGAATAATACCAAATTAAGACACTATAAGCCTAAAAAATCAAACGACAAAGCTTTATTTTTCATTCATGGTGGTGGATGGTGCTTAAGCTCTATAGATATCTATGATAATGTATGTCGATACTTATGTGATCAAGGAAGTTTTAGTATCTTCTCACTTGAATATGGCTTAGCTCCCGAGTATAAGTACCCTATTGCCGTTGAACATGCATTATTTGCATATGATTGGCTATATCAGAATATTAGCAACTTTAATATTGATCCTAAAAATATCTTTGTAATGGGCGATAGTGCCGGAGGAAATCTTGCGACTATAATTTGTCATAAACGCCAACAGAATATACCTAGGGCTCAAATTTTATTTTATCCAGTTACTGATGTATATACAAAATATAAAAGTTACGAAAAATTTGACCAACATAAATATGGCTTAACTAACGATATATTCCAGATGTTTCTTGAAGCTTACTTAGGTGATAAAATCATGAATCAATCTGAAAAACTTAAAGAACCAACTATTTCTCCTTTATTTTATAAATCAACAAAACAACCTGATACTTTAATTATAGCTGCTACTCATGATATTTTGATTGATGGTATTTATGCCTATGAAGAAAAGCTCAAAAACCAAGGAACTTTAGTTGAAACACACTATGATGATGAAATGTTTCACGGTTTTATGCGTACAATAGGTATTAGTCCATTACCAAATGCTAAAATAGCACTAGATAAAGCTATAGAATTTATTAATAAAAAATAAACTACTAAGGAATAAATATGTCATATCATCCAAGTTTAGAAGCAATATTAGATACGCCTGAGATTAGAAGAATAAAGAAATTAGACCTAAAAGAACAACGTGAAATTTTTAGAAACTTATCTATTGAGCAAATTAAAAGAATTCCTCGTCCAGATATAATTGAAGAGGATATTAAGCTAGAAAATAATACGATATTACGACATTACAAATCTAAAAAACCAAATGGCAAAGCTTTATTTTTCATTCATGGTGGCGGATGGTGTTTAGGCTCTATAGATACTTACGATCATGTATGTAGATATTTATGTGATCAAGGAAACTTTGATATTTTTTCACTTGAGTATGATCTAGCTCCAGAACATAGATACCCAACTGCTGTAGATAATGCATTGTTTGCTTATGATTGGCTTTATAAGAATATTAGTAAATTTGATATAAAACCTGAGAATATCTTTGCGATGGGAGATAGTGCTGGAGGAAATCTTGTTGCAATTATATGTCATGAGCGCAAAGAAAATATGCCTAAAGCCCAGGTTTTATTTTATCCTGCTGTAGATATGTATACTAAATATGATAGTATCAAAAAATATGGTGAGTATAAGTATCATTTAAACAACGAGTGGTGTGAAAAACTTCTTGAGGGTTATCTTGGCAAAGAGATTATGTCTCAACCTAAAAAACTTAAACATCCAACAATATCACCGTTATTTTATGCTGCTACTCAGCAACCTGATACATTGATTGTAGCAGCTACTCATGATATTTTGATTGATGGTATTTATGCTTATGAAGAAAAGCTTAAAAACCAAGGAACCTTAGTTGAAACACATTATGATGATGAGATGTTTCATGGATTTATGGGTATATTAGGAATCAGTCCATTACCAAATGCTAAGATAGCTTTAGATAAGACTGTAGAGTTTATTAATAAAAGATAAAATACTGACGATATGAATCCAGTTTTTAAAACAAATAAAAAATCAGGTGAACAATCACAACAACTTATAAAAAGATTTAATGATTTGCCAGCTTTTGTCGCAACTGGTGGTGAGATAATATTTGTATCTAATGATTTTCTTGAGGTTCATCTGAAATTTAATCTAAATGAAAATACTAAAAACTATCATGGTACTGGCTTTGGTGGTGCAATATATTCTTCATTAGACCCAATATATCCTATTCAACTATGTAGAATTCTTGGCGATGATTATGTTGTATGGGACTTATCAGCAAGTATTAATTATATTAAACCGATTACTGATAATGTATATGCAAGGTTTTTATTATCTGAGCAAACTATCATAAACATTAAGCATGATGTACAAACAAATAATAAATCTATAATTAGTTTACCAGTATGCTACGAAGATCTACAAAGAAATATCTATGCTAAAGCTACCAAAACAATATATATAGCTGATAGAGAATATTTTTATAACAAAGATAAATAACGTTAATTAACCATATCAGGAACAACTTTTACATAACTCTGGAGTCTTATGTCCTTTGGCTTTGCTACTTCATAATGTTTATATTCATAAAGAAAAACTCTAAACATTTTTCTTTTCTTACTAGCATCATCAGAGTCTTTATATTTAGTACGTGCATGTAATGTATTAAAACAGTTAAGAAAAATCATATCGCCTTCTTCTTGATTTAGAGATACTGAAAACTCTTCACTATTAGCTAACTCTACAAATCTATCTAAAGCTTTCATTTGTAAATCTGAAATTTCAGGAACACCTTCTTGTCCTATTGAATTTTTAATATTAGTTGGGACACAATGTGCCATAACTTTTCCATTATTAACCGAAAAGACAGGAAAACTCATAACTTCTTTTCTACCTTTATTAAAATGTTGTTGTTTATAATAATAAGGTTTGCAAAGTTCATCTAGAATGTTAGGTTCATTATCAAGAAGGTAATTATAGATAGCATAACTATTTGATATATATAGTTCCCCTCCTTGCTCTGAATTTTGTATATAAAAAAGCGAATTTATATCACAAATTGCTTCTGTATGAAATGGTAAGGATTCTGGTGATCCTGTACGGTTAATAATTTTTCCATTCTTAGTATTTTTAGGATCATCAAGAGTTTCAATTATACCTATCATATTTCCTGAGGATGATTGAGGAGTTGGACGACCAAACTCTAAGCAGATAATATAGAAAATTATCTTTAATTCTCCAACTGAATATTTTTTTATAGGAAGCCCACGAAGACGTAAAACTCCATTACCATACTCAATAATTTCACGAAAATTTACCAATTTATTTTTAAAATCACCAAAAGATACATCCCCCTTTCGTAAAGTAAAATATGGTAAATTTAATTCAATAACCTGATTTAATGCGTTATCAATATCATTAATATCAGCTTTACTTAATGTATAAAAGCTTTCTGGGTTCTTTTTAAAAATATCTTTATTTTTCCATATATTATGATTACTTGACATAATAAAACATCCTCAACTTTTCTATCTATAATAAATAAATCACAAAACTTGCTATACCACAATATTAAAGATATCTTACTCAAGATAAGCTTATTTTAATAATGTCCTGTTTACAAAAAAAATAACTATACTGTTATCATCTAGAAGCTAGTAGGTATAAATTAAATGTTTTAGTGGATATACTTTAAGTTTTTAGAGCGATATTTAGGTTCTGTGCACAAAAAATATAAATTAGATTGAAAATAGCTAAACCGTTGTTATTTAAAAGTTGAAAGACAGTA
>NZ_JBGCTX010000026.1:0-33049 GCF_041102755.1 Francisella sp. 19X1-34 | reverse complement strand
TGCACATTTTATGATTAAATTTGAAGATAGGATTGGTAGCCTATGAAAAATTTACACAAAAGTCTGTAAAGGGTCGAAAAATAATCTATAACTCTAAATTTTTTTTTAATTTTTCTATCGCTTCTTTTGTATATTTATTAACTTTTATGGTTTTACCTTCCTTGGGCTTATTATAATCTATAGTTACGTCTATTTTATTAACCTTTGAAAAGAAGGTTGTATTATTTAATCTATGTATAAACTGATCATGTAGTTCTTTAACTTTTGATTTTAATATCTCTCTATCACTTTGCAGGATAATTTTTTGTGGAGAATAAAAGACAATTTCGGTTTCATTTAAATATGGTAGATTTAATTTCTGTAGCTCTTTATTTGCAACTTCAAGAGTTGTTTTAAGATGTGATACTTTACTTATTAGCTCTTTACTCGCATAAGTTGAATTAGTTATTTTTTTTCGGGTTTTATGTGAGTTAATTTTAGCAACCTTTTCAGGGACTATTTTTATGCTCATTATTTTTAGTAAACTCTTTTTGTATTCTCTAACTGAGAATAGAATATTTGAGTCGCTTTGTCTATAGCTACTGATCGACCTTGCTTTGAGCATACTTTAACATTGTATTGTTTTGGATATATTTGTCCTGAAGTTTTATCAGTAACTTGAAGCTCAATTTTATTATCAAGACAGTAATTTTTATCTTTATAGGAGCTGTTATAGTTTTCTAATTTTAGAGCGATATAAATATTTGCGAGGTCTTTATTATTAACTATTGTATAGTTATTAACTTTTAGAAATTTTTCTAACGAGTCATAAAAAAATCCACTATTTTGTTTATCAACATATATTTGTATACTTCTTTTGAGATTAATTAGTTCGTTATCTATATTGTTTAGCTTTATCATTTGCTGTTCAATATTTATATTAGGAGATAGTATTAGTAATGTTCGAAGGCTGCTTTTTATAATTCTAATATTATTATTTACATTTTGTGCTATATCAAATCTATAAAGAGAGCTTTTATTTTTGATATTAGTAAAAGATTCGATTGCTTGATTCAGATTACTTTTTATAATATTTTGCAAGTTGCTGATAGTTTGTTGCTTATTGATTTGTATCTCAATATAGTAAGTATCATACGATTTTGTTTGATTGATAATATTATAATTAGGGATATTAAATTTAGTTGTATGTGTTGTAACTTGTTGGATTAATTTTTGTGAGACATTATTGTTATTTATAATGTTTTCAAAGCTTGTAGTCGAAGAGACTACCACTTGTAACCTTTGAGTCATATCTGCTAGAGCATTATTTGTTGCTTGATCCAAAGTATCGCCAGTTCCAAAACCATATAGTAGGTTATCTGAATTATTTTGTCCATTTGTAAACCATAAAGGAGCTATTGGCTTAGGTTTACTTATATTATGAGATATTTTAGGTGTAGATTTCTTTGTCTCATTATTATTAAAATTAAGTGGGTTATAATACTCAGTTGGAGTACTACATCCTAGAATTGTTATACAGGCTAAGCTAATAAATAAATACCTCATTATTATAAGTTTGCCTATAATTGTTATAATATTGTATCTATCTTAATTTAAATTTCTTATAAACTCTATATAATGTATCTTCAGAGTATTATATTTATTGTAAATTTTTATAAGAGAGTTGGTTAAATAATAATGTTAGGTTTAGTTCAAAAAATTATTGGCAGTCGTAACGATAGGTTTATAAAAAAGATTTCTAAAACGGTTGAAAAGATTAATTCATTAGAAGCTGAAGTTGAAAAACTTACAGACGAGCAGATTAAAGCTAGAACAACTGAATTCAGAGAAAGATTAGCAAAAGGTGAGACTTTAGATAGTTTGCTACCAGAAGCATTTGCAACTGTGAGAGAAGCCGCAAAAAGAACTAAAAATATGCGTCACTATGATGTTCAGCTGATTGGAGGTATAGTTCTACATCAAGGTAAAGTAGCTGAGATGAGAACTGGTGAAGGTAAAACGTTAGTAGCGACATTACCTGCATATCTAAATGCATTGACTGGCGAAGGTGTCCATGTAATTACAGTGAATGACTATCTTGCAAAGCGTGATGCTGAACTAATGAGTGAAATTTATGAGTTTCTAGGGCTTACGGTAGGTGTAATTGTTGCTGATCTAGATCCTGAGCAACGCAAAGAGTCTTATGCTTGTGATATTACTTATGGTACAAACAATGAGTTTGGTTTTGACTATCTTAGAGATAATATGGCTTATGAAAAAGAGCAACAAGTTCAAAGAAGCCGTAATTATGTAATTATAGATGAGGTTGACTCAATCCTAATTGATGAAGCAAGAACTCCTCTAATAATTTCTGGAGCTTCTGATGATAGTTCTGACATGTACAACCTTTTTAATAGATTAGTACCTTTCTTGGAAAAGCAAGATAAAGAAGAAGTTGAGGAAGGCCAAGAACAGAAAGATTTCTACGTTGATGAGAAATCTAAAAATGCATATCTAACAGAAAAAGGTTATGCAAAGATCGAAGGTATGCTTAAAAAAGAAGGCGTACTTGAGGAAGATGATAACCTTTATAGCCCACATAATATTACAAAAATGCATTATTTAAATGCTTGTTTAAGGGCACAATCTCTATATCAACTAAACGTTGACTATATAGTACGTGATCAAGAAGTTGTAATTATTGATGAAAGTACTGGTAGAGCAATGCCTGGACGTAGATGGTCAGATGGTCTACACCAAGCGATAGAAGCAAAAGAAGGTGTTAAGATAAATGCTGAAAACCAAACAATGGCATCTATCACATTCCAAAATTTCTTTAAACTATATAATAAAATAGCAGGTATGACAGGTACTGCAGATACTGAGGCTTTTGAGCTTCATTCTATTTATAACTTAGAAGTTATAATTATACCTACGAATAAACCTCTAATTAGAAAAGATCATCATGATGAGATCTACGGAAGTGTTAGAGAAAAGTTTGATGCTATAGTTGTTGATATCAAAGAGAGAATCTCTAGAGGTCAGCCGATATTAGTTGGTACTGCGTCTATTGAAGCATCTGAAGTTCTATCTACTTTATTAAAGAAGAAAAAAATCAAACACAATGTCCTAAATGCTAAGCAACATGAAAAAGAAGCAGGCATTATTGCAATGGCAGGTTATCCTGGTAATGTAACAATTGCAACAAACATGGCTGGTCGTGGTACAGATATTATCCTTGGTGGTAACTGGGAAGTTGAGATTGCTGAGTTAGAAGATGCTACTGAAGAAGATATTGCTAAGATCAAAACAGAATGGCAGCAGCGTAATGAAACTGTTAAAAATGCTGGTGGTTTATGCATCATAGGTTCAGAAAGACATGACTCACGTAGGATTGATAATCAGTTAAGAGGGCGTGCTGCTCGTCAAGGTGATCCTGGTGAAAGTAAATTTTATTTATCTATGGATGATAATCTTTTAAGAATCTTTGCATCTCAAGGTATGGCTGAGAGAGTTAAAAAAGGTCTAAAAGGTGGAGAGTCTTTAGCATTTGGATTTATGTCAAAAGTTATTTCAAAAGCTCAAGGCAAGGTAGAGAATTATCACTTTGATATTCGTAAGAATCTTTTAGAGTATGATAATGTTGTAAATACACAGCGTAAAGTTATCTATGAGCAAAGACAAGCTTTCTTAGATGCTGAGGATGTTAGCGATATCTTAGCGGATATCCGTATAGATGTAGCAGAACAGCTATTCCATGATTATGTTCCAGCAGGTTCTATGCACGAGCTATGGGACTTAGAAGGTTTAGAAAAAGCTCTTAAATCTGACTTTATGATAGAGGTTGATTTACAGAAGCTTTATAAAGAAAATGATAATCTTGGTGAGGAAGATCTAAAAAGGCTTGTAAGAGAAGCAATCACTCTAGAGTTTGATGAAAAAACAAAAGAGCTAGAAGCAGAGGCTGTTAAACAATTTGAAAAATTCTCGTTATTACAAGGTTTAGATAATCACTGGCGTGAGCATTTAAGTTCGATAGATCATTTACGTAATAGTATCAATCTACGTGGCTATGCCCAGAAAGATCCTAAAAATGAGTATAAGAAAGAAGCTTTTGAACTTTTCTCAAGTATGCTTGATAGCTTTAAATATGAAGTTATATCTTCTCTAGCTAAGATCAGAATCTCTACGGAGGAAGAAACTCAACGAGCTCAAGAAGAGTGGAAAGAATCTATGGGTGATATTAAAGCAGAGCATGAGAGTATCATTGATAATAACCAAAGAGAAGATGAGCAAGAGCTACAACAAGAAGAAGCTCCTAAAGTCCAGCAAGTTAAAAGAGAAGGACCTAAGATAAAAAGAAATGATCCTTGTCTATGCGGTTCTGGTAAAAAATATAAGCAGTGTCATGGGAAAGTTGAATAATTTTTAGATAAATTATAAGTTTCTATGATTAAGCTTGAGTCACATAATCCATCTTGGAGTAAAAAATTTCAGTTAGAAGCTCAAAGTCTAAAAAATATTCTAGGGAATAATTGTTTAGAATTACATCATATTGGTTCCACAAGTATTCCAAAAATATATGCTAAGCCTATAATAGATATTCTTATTGTTGTTAATGATCTTGCTAAAGTTGATCTTTGTAATATTAATATGACAAAGCTAGGCTATATTGTTAAAGGTGAATATGGCTTTTTTATGAGAAGATTTTTTATTAAAGAAAATGCTTTTCATGTCCATATTTTTGAAAAAGGTAATTCTGAGATAGATCGGCATCTAAAATTTAGAGATTGGATGCGAACTCATACTCGAGATAGATTAGCATATGAGAGTTTGAAGAAAAATTTGGCTAAAAAATATCAAAATGACATAACTGCATATTCTATTGCTAAGACTGATTTTGTTACTCATATTGAAGAGAAAGCTGGCTGGGATGGTATAAAAATATGCAAAGCTTTTACAGAGCTTGAGTGGGATAAAGTAGCTCAGTATCATAGCAAATATGATTTAAATATAGAGTATAAGAGTCTAAAAAATGATAGCTCTAATACACATTTTCTACTTTTCAAAAGAGAGTTAATAATAGGATATGCTTATCTACAAATGCGCAATGGAAAAATTTCTATTAATATTTTAGAAGTAGATAAAAAATATCAATACTCGTCTGTTGAAGAATATTTTAGAGCTAGTATTCAAAGATGGCTTAATTTAAAAGAGCTCAAAGATTAGCATAGAGTTCAGCTATAAATTCTATTTATAAAGTGGTTTTGCACACCTGAGAGGTTTTTGTATATAGTGAATACAAATAATATTTATGCTATTCTTTTATTTATGAGATCTAATGTTGGCTGATTTTTCATCATGAAAAAATTTCTTAAAAAGTTTTTTTTCTTAAAGAGAGAGGCTTTTGAAATAGGTAAGATTATTGCCTTGGGAACCTTTATATTTGCAGGATATAACTTGTATGTGGGTAATAAAATTAGTGAATCAAATTTAGAACTTAATAAATTAAGAATAATACAGAATGGTTTTGATTTTATACTCAATGAGAAAAACCATGGTCGTGGTGAAATTCTTAAGACGTTAATGGAACTTGATGTGCGTCCTACAGGGTTAAATCTTAAAAAAATATTTATAAATTCTTTAAATTGCACAAATTTATGCACTTTCTCAGAGTCAAACTTATCAGACTCTGAAATCAAAAATTCTACTTTTTTAAAATCAGTTTTCTATAATACTAACTTTAGTAATGCTGTTTTTTATAATAACAATATAGATTATGTTGACTTTAGATCTGCTAATTTATGTGGTTCTGAATTTATTGATAATGACCTGAGTAATGTCAAGTTTAAAAGTAAGTCATCTTATATTAAAGAATGTGGTATTTCAAAAGTTCCATGTATAACAAATAGAGGTTCTAAGAACAATAAATATGATCTACCAGTATGCAGCAATAGCCCTTCAGCAGCAGATATACCTAAAAACTCTACATAATAAACTGAATTAGGCTAATTTGTTGAACTTAAAGATAAAATAGATAGTTAAATTTTTGATACAATACTCATTTATATTATTTATATATAAAATTTATGAAAAACTACTTACTACAAATAGAATACTTTGGAAAGAACTATTGTGGATGGCAAAGACAGTCTCATTCTCCCAGCGTTCAGGAAGAGCTAGAAAAAGCTTTATCTAAAATTGCAAATCATAATATAGAAGTAACTTGCGCCGGTAGAACAGATACAGGAGTTCATGCTACTTCGCAGATTGTTAATTTCTATTCAGATGCTGACAGACCTTTAAGTGCTTGGCAAAGAGGCGCTAATGCTTTATTGCCGAAAGCTATTAAGATATTAGATATAAGAGAGGTTGATAATAATTTTAATTCAAGATTCTCTGCAATAAATAGAACATATAATTACGTTATATATAACTCTACGATAAGCTCACCTATTTTTGCAGAGCATTGTTTATGGGAAAATCGTAAACTTGATATTCTCAAAATGAATCAAGCTTGTGAGTATCTTTTAGGAGAACAGAACTTTAGTTCTTTTAGATCATCACAGTGCCAATCTAATACACCATTTAGAAATATTCAAAAAGCTGAGTTTATTAAACAAGGAAATTTTATAGTTTTTGAAGTTATTGGAAATGCTTTTTTACATCATATGATTAGAAACTTAGTAGGATCATTACTAAAAGTAGGCTTAGGTTTACAATCGCCAGAATGGATTAAAGAACTTTTAGATGCAAAAGATCGAACTCAAGCAGCTGAAACAGCAAAAGCGCATGGTTTATATTTTGTAGGCGTTGAATATTCAGATTTCCAATTTAAACGTCAGATAATGAATTTATTTTTCTAATTAGATCAATTAAGGATTATTTTATTTGTATTACTTTTATAACCTATTAGTTATACTGATATATAGGTATAAAACATAGATTTATAAGTATGAAAAAACTATCTACTATAGCAGTTATCTTCATATCTACTGGTGGAATGATTGGCAGTGGATGGCTATTTTCTCCATATTATGGATTTCAGACAGCTGGCCAAGGCGTTATAATTTCATGGCTTATTACAGCTTTTCTTACTTTACTTGTAGCTCTATGTTTTGCAGAGGTTGCTTCTATGCTACCTATAGTGTCAGGAGCTATGCGTTTTTTACGAATTACACATTCTCGAACATTAGGGTTCTTATTTGTTACTTTGGGTTGGGTAAGTTATTTGGTTTACTTACCATTAGAAGCTCAGTCAGTAGTTCAGTATTTAGGGTTTTGGTTTCCAAGCTTTGTTAACTCTAGTTCTAAAGGAGTTTTCTTATCATACTTTGGAGTTTCTATAGCATTTTTTATTATGTTAGGTTTAACTTATCTTAATACTTACCAGTTGAAAAATGTTGCAAAGATTAATTCAATAGTTAGTATCTGGAAGATTTTTTTGCCGATAGCTATTGCTGTAGGGATGCTAGCTGTTTATGGGTCTTTTAAAAACTATCATGCAAATACATCACATATTACTGTTAATTTTGAGCATATATTATTGGCTATTACTGGTTCTGGCTTGGCTTTTGCTTTCTTTGGTTTTCAGAATGGTCTAATAGTGGCTAATTCTGCAAAAAATCCAAAACTAGCGATTCCTTTATCTCTAGTAGCTCCTGTAGTAGTTGGCCTGACAATGTATGTATCTTTATCGTTGCTTTTTATGTTTTGTATACCTGGATCTGTAAAAGGGTTTGATGGAGGTGTGGCACCTTTATTAGGCTTGTTGAGCTTATTTAGTTTACATATTATCTATACGATATTGTTTATAGATGCTATGGTTGCGCCATTAGGGACAGGCAATGTTTATACTGCTGTTACAGGTAGGATTCTTCAAGCTTTCGGATTAGAGTTTTTCAAAAAATCAGTTTTAACAAGATTAAATAAAAACCATGTACCTATATTTTGTATTTGGATTAACTTTTTTGTGGGCTTGCTCTTTTTATTTCAGTTTCCAACTTGGACAACTTTAGTAAACTTTTTATCATCTTTAGTTTTATTTAGTTGTTTATCAGGGCCAGTAGTTTTGATTATCTTTAGAGATAAATTCCCTGAAATAGAGAGGAAGTTTAAACTACCTTTTTACAAGTTATTTGGTTATTTAGGATTTATATCTTGCTCATATTTTATATATTGGTCTGGTACTTTCAACTTATTGTGTTTAGTTATATTAGTTGCTTTGGCTTGTATCTTTTACTGGTTTGTTTTTATGCGTAATAATTTTATTGAAGTATTTAAGCAAACATGGTTTGTTTGTGCATATATTATATGTTTATGGGGTATTTCATACATTCATGAATTAAAACTAGTAACCTTTCCTTATGATAACTTTATCGTTGCTATAATTGCTATTTTATTTTTAAATGTGTTTATAACTACACAGGCTTCGACAGAAATTATTCAGAAAAATATACAAGGAGTTATGTCAGAGGTTGAGAACCTTAAAAGTAGTTAAATAATCGTTTTTTCTTGTCAAAAGCTAATTACAATTAAGTCCATTTAGGATAAAATAACGCATTAATCATTTGTTTATTTTTAGAAAAAATAATGACAGATATACATAATCATAAAATTTTGATTTTAGATTTTGGCTCGCAATATACACAGCTTATTGCTCGTAGAGTCAGAGAAGTTGGTGTTTTTTGTGAGATTTTTCCTCACGATATAGATAATGAGTTTATCAAAGAATATAACGCAAAAGGGATAGTTCTTTCAGGTGGGCCTGAGTCTGTTTACGATTCTCATATAAAAGCTCCAGAAATAATTTTTGATTTGGGAGTTCCTGTGCTTGGTATTTGCTATGGTATGCAGACTATGGTTATGCAACATGGTGGCGAAGTTAAAGGTTCTGATCAAAGTGAATTTGGTAAGGCAATGATCGAGGTGTTAAACTCTCAGAACAATATTTTTTCGAATTTAGATAGTGAGCAATTAGTTTGGATGAGCCATAGCGATAAAGTTACACAAACGGGTGAGCATTTCGAAGTGATTGCATCTTCTGTGAATGCACCTGTAGCAGCTGTTGCCCATAAAACTAAGCCTTTCTTTGGTGTACAATTTCATCCAGAGACAACTCATACAGAAAATGGTAAACAAATTGTAGAGAATTTTGTTGTGAATATCTGTGGTTGTGACACTTTATGGAATATTGATAATATTATTGAAAATGATATTGTTGAGATTAAAAAGCAAGTTGGCTCAGATAGAGTTATCTTAGGTTTATCAGGAGGTGTAGACTCATCTGTTGTAGCTGCAATCTTACATGAAGCTATAGGTGATCAGCTAACTTGTATATTTGTAGATACTGGTTTACTTCGTTTAAATGAAGGTGATCAAGTGATGGAAGTTTTTGCAGAGCATATGGATATTAATGTTATTCGTGTAAATGCAAAAGATAGATTTCTAAGAGCTCTAGAAGGAGCTTGTGATCCTGAGCAAAAACGTAAAATCATTGGTAAGCTTTTTGTAGATATATTTGATGAAGAAGCTGCAAAAATCGAAAATGCTAAATGGCTTGCTCAAGGCACTATATATAGTGATGTAATTGAGTCAGCAGGCAACAATAAATCAAAAGCTCATGTTATCAAATCTCATCATAATGTAGGTGGCTTACCTAAAGAGATGAAACTAAAGCTTTTAGAGCCATTAAGAGAGCTTTTTAAAGATGAAGTGCGTAGACTAGGCCTAGGCTTAGGCTTACCATATAACATGCTTTACAGACATCCTTTTCCAGGTCCTGGATTAGGTGTGCGTATATTAGGTGAGATCAAAAAAGAATATGTAGAAACTCTACAAAAAGCAGATGCTATATTTACAGAAGAGTTATATAAGCATAACTTATACCATGATATTTCTCAGGCTTTTGGCGTGTTTTTGCCAGTTAAATCTGTTGGTGTCGTTGGTGACCAACGTAGATATGAATACGTAATAGCTTTAAGAGCTGTTGTGAGTATTGATTTTATGACTGCAACATGGGCAAATTTACCTTATGATTTCCTATCGTTGGTTTCTAATAGAATAGTCAATGAGGTGAAAAAAGTTTCTCGTGTTGTTTATGATGTGACAGGTAAACCACCTGGAACTATTGAGTGGGAATAATATGAATACAAAATATAGATCTACATGTCATTGTAATGCTATAGAATTACAATTATATCTGCCGAATGGTTTAGAAAATTTAAGGCGCTGTAATTGTTCTATTTGTAGCAGAAAAGGAGCAATTGTAGCTTCTGTATTATTAGATAACCTTGAAATTATAAAAGGTCAAGAAAAGTTTACTAAATATACTTTTGGTACACATACTGCTGAACATTATTTTTGTTCAGTTTGTGGTATATACACGCACCATAAAAGAAGATCAAATCCTAATGAATATGGTATAAACATAGCTTGTATTGATGGTGTGGATATAGATAAATTTAAAAATGTTGAATATTTAGATGGTAAAAACAATCATCCAGCAGATAAGTAGATATAAAAGATATGTCAAAATACAAAATTTTAGATAAGATAAACACTCCAAAAGATCTAAAGTATCTTTCTGAAAGTCAGCTTAAGGAGCTATCATCAGAGCTAAGAAGTTTCTTAGTTGATACGCTTGATGTTAGTGGTGGACATTTTGCAAGTAGTCTAGGAGCTACAGAGCTAACTGTAGCTTTGCATTATGTTTATAATACACCATATGATAATATCGTCTGGGATGTTGGACATCAAACCTATATTCATAAAATTCTTACAGGAAGAAAAGATCAGTTAGTAACCATCAAAAAAGATGGTGGAATATCTGGTTTTCCAAAGCGTAGTGAGAGTGAATATGATACTTTTGGTGTAGGGCACTCTAGTACCTCTATTAGTGCTGCTATTGGTATGGCAATAGGGGATAGGCTAAAAGGTAAACCATCTAGTACTGTAGCGGTAATCGGTGATGGAGCTATTACAGGTGGTATGGCATTTGAAGCTCTAAATCATGCTGGTGGTATAAAAGAGGATGTTTTAGTAGTCTTAAATGATAATGAAATGTCTATTTCGGATAATGTAGGTGGACTTTCTGCTCATTTTAGTAAGATTATCTCTGGAGGTTTTTATAATAGCATTCGCGAAAAAGGTAAAGAAGTTTTAAGAAATATTCCTCCGATGTTTGAATTTGTCAAAAAAATTGAGACTCAAACTAAAGGGATGTTTGTTCCTGCAAACTTTTTTGAAGATTTAGGATTTTATTATGTTGGACCGATAGATGGTCATGATGTTAATGAGTTAGTAAAAACTTTAAGAATCTTAAAAGATCATAAAGGACCTAAATTATTACATATAATAACTAAAAAAGGTAAAGGCTATACTAAAGCTGAATCAGATCCTATTAAATTCCATCATGTAGCGCCGAGTTTTCACACTGGAGAGAGTAGTGCTAAAGCATCAAAACCAACTTATTCAAACATTTTTGGTAATTGGATTTGTCAAAAAGCAGCTAAAGATGATCGTTTAGTGGGTGTTACTCCTGCAATGAAAGAGGGTTCTGATTTAATAAAATTCTCTCAAGAGTATCCTAATAGATATTTTGATGTTGCTATTGCAGAACAGCATGCTGTTACATTTGCAGGAGGCTTAGCTTGTCAAGGTTTAAAACCTGTTGTAGCTATTTATTCTACATTCTTACAAAGGGCCTATGATCAAGTCATTCATGATGTTGCTTTGCAGAATTTAGATGTTCTATATGCAGTAGATAGAGCCGGTCTAGTTGGTGCAGATGGCGCGACACATGATGGAAGTTTTGATTTATCATTTATGCGTTGTATTCCAAATCATATAATAATGACACCTAGTGATGAAAATGAAGCTCACCATATGCTTGATCTAGGTTATGAGTATCATGGCCCAGCTATGGTACGTTATCCAAGAGGGGCTGGTATTGGAGCTGAAGTTACAGATGAATTAGACTTAGAGCTTGGTAAATCAAAATTGATAAAAGAAGGCTCTAAAGTAGCTATATTTAATTTTGGTGTTTTACTGCCGGTTGCTAAGCAAGTTGCAGATAAATATAATGCCACAGTTATAGATATGCGCTTTGTAAAACCTCTTGATGAACAAGCAATAGATAATATTTGTAAATCACATAAAATAATCTTAACTTTAGAAGAGAACTCTGTTGCTGGTGGCGCAGGTTCTGCTGTTAATGAATACTTAGTAGCTAATGACTTAAATAAGGATTTAACTATAAGAAACTTTGGTCTTCAAGATGAATTTTTAAATCATGGAACAAAAGATTTATTACTAGACCAAAGCAATCTTTCTTGCGAAAAAATATCTAGTGAACTTGATAATATTCTTAAATAATTAATTTAAAAATCATACATATATCTTATAATTATAATTAGAGCTATTTTAGTATGCGAGTAAATGAAAAAAATAATTATAGCTATAATTGCTTGTATTATAATTTATCTAATTTATTATGTCTTTTTCTCAACTAGTTATAATAATTGGCATATTATTAATAGTAATCCAAAAGGCAAAACTATAGTTGCTTTTGGTGATAGTCTAACAGCAGGTTATAGAGTAGATAAAAAAGATAACTATCCATCTCAGCTTTCTAAAATGATTAATCAACCTATTATTAATATGGGGATATCTGGCGAGACAACTCAGCAGGCTTTAGAGAGAATTAATAGTGTAGTAGCTAAAGACCCTAAGATTGTTCTTATAACTTTAGGTGGTAATGATCTTAAAAAGAGAATTCCTGCTGGTGAAGCCTTTGACAATCTCAAGCAAATAGTTGAGATTCTACAAGCAAATGGAGCACTTGTTGTTATTGGGGGATTGGATATTCCTTACTATACTAATGATTATGCGAATGATTATATTACATTTGCTAAGGATAATGGCTGCTTGCTTGTTCCTAATGTTCTTGATGGACTATTTGGTAATAAGAAATTAATGGTTGATACAGTTCACCCTAATGCAAAAGGATACACAATTGTAGCAAAAGAATTTTATAATGTTATTAGTGACTATATTAATTAATAAGTTATGAAGAAAAACGAGTTATTCTAGCAATTTCTTCTTTTGTATAAGAATGAAAAACATCTAATAACCCTAATTTTTTACGAATATATGGTAAAGAAAAATAACCACGAATATATTTTTCACCTTCTTTGTTTTTATCAGAAACAACAAAGTGAGGATGCGTAGAGTTTATTAGCGTATTTAATATATGACCAATTTTTGCTTCTTTAATAATTGCATAAGATGCAACATTAACCATTGATATATCAAATTTAGCATCATCAGCAGTTAGTTCAGCAGGTTTAACACCAGCATCTCTAGCTCTTTCTTGTAAACCTTGACCTTCAATATAATGTAAAGAAATAGTACCTGTAACTTTATCACTAGAGTTAGTTACAAGTGCATAATCTAAGTGATTATCAATTAATTTAGCTTTTACATCTTTTATATGAGTATCACCTCTAATTGCTAAAGCTTTATGTGCTTCAAAGTCTCTAAAAACTGCTAATGCTGGACTATCTAAAAATAATAAACGATTTACTTCATCTTTAAGGTATTCGACAGATTTAGCATCTTTAAAGTGAGAAAGCTCTATTTTTTTGAATTCTTTTAGATCCACTAGTTTCTCCTAGTATAAATAATGGAATAATTACTTAAATTTTAGACAAAATATTTGCCTTTTTCAAAGGTTATTAGCTATTATTTACACAAGATAAAATTTTAATTAATACAGTATGGCAAATTACTTAGTTACTGGTGGTTCAAATGGAATTGGGAAGGCTCTCATTGATATATTAAAACAGGATAAAAATAACCAAGTTTTTAATATAGATTTTATAGAACCAGAGAATAAAAATGATGCTAAATTTATCAAAACTGATTTAACTAAAGAGCAAGATATACAAAAAGCTTTAGCTAGTCTTAAAGATGTTTCATTTGATGGTATATTTTTAAATGCAGGAGTATTAATCAAAGGCTCTATTTTTGATATTGAGGTACAAGATATTAAAAAAGTATTTGATGTGAACATTTGGTCTAATATTTATCTGATTAAAGGTTTGAAAGAAAATATTAGTAATGGCGCTTCTATTGTATTTAATGGCTCTGATCAATGTTTTGTCGCAAAATCAAATAGCTTTGCTTATACGACAAGTAAAGGTGCTATTGCTCAGATGACAAAGTCGTTAGCTATTGATTTAGCTAAGGATAATGTCCGTGTAAATGCGGTCTGTCCAGGAACTGTCGATACAGATTTTTATAGAAATTTGATACAAAGATATGCTCAAAATGTAGGAATATCATTTGAGCAAGCACACAAGGGTGAAGAGGAAGAATTCCCTTTACAAAGAATTGCTCAACCAGAAGAGGTTGCAAATTTGGTGTACTTCTTATTTAGCGATAAAAGTAAATTTATGACTGGTGGTTTGATTCCTATAGATGGTGGTTATACAGCTCAATAGTTTTACGATAAAATATATAACAGTGTTATACTTTTAGTGTAAGTACTTATAATTTATAAATTAAGATATGATTGAAACAGATAGAATAATTTCAGCAAATACTGCTCAAAGTAATGATGAAAATGTTATAGATAGAGCTATTAGGCCGAAGACTTTAGCTGAATATGAAGGTCAACCAGTAGTAAGAGAGCAGATGGAGATATTTATCGAGGCTGCAAAATCTCGTAATGATGCGCTTGATCATACTCTTATATTTGGCCCTCCAGGCTTAGGTAAAACGACCTTGTCAAATATTATCGCTAATGAAATGGGCGTGGAGCTTAAACAAACAAGTGGTCCAGTTTTAGAAAAAGCAGGAGATCTAGCAGCACTTTTAACAAACCTTGAAGAAAATGATGTTTTATTTATTGATGAAATTCATCGTTTAAGTCCGGTTGTTGAAGAGATTTTATATCCTGCTATGGAAGATTATCAGCTTGATATTATGATTGGAGAAGGTCCAGCTGCTAGATCAATAAAGATTGACCTACCACCATTTACATTAGTTGGAGCTACTACAAGAGCAGGATTGCTGACATCGCCTCTTAGAGATAGATTTGGTATTATTCAACGTTTAGAGTTTTACTCTGTTGAAGATCTGGCAAAGATTGTTTATCGCTCTGCTAAGTTACTTGAGTTAGAGATAACTGAGGATGGAGCACAAGAGATAGCTAAACGTTCAAGAGGAACTCCTAGAATCGCAAATAGACTATTACGCAGAGTTAGAGATTATGCTCAAGTAAAAAGCTCTGGTGAAATAAATTATGAAACAGCTGACAAAGCTTTAACAATGTTAAAAGTAGATCCTGTAGGCTTTGATCATATGGACCATAGATATCTATTAACACTTATTGAAAAGTTTGGTGGTGGTCCAGTTGGATTAGATACTATAGCTGCAGCTTTAAGTGAAGAAAAAGGTACGATTGAAGATGTTATCGAACCTTATTTGATTCAACAAGGTTATATAATGCGTACTGCAAGAGGGCGAATAGCTACTTTAATAGCATATAATCACTTTAAGTTAAAAATCCCTGAGAACTTAAATCCTGACAAGCAGCAGAACTTATTAATTTAGTTATTTATCATCTTGATATATAAGAATATCTCCCGGTTGGCAATCTAAATATTTACAAATAGCTTCTAATGTAGAAAACCTAACTGCTTTAGCCTTTTGATTTTTAAGTATAGAAAAATTTTGCTCAGTAATCCCAATAGCTTGAGCTAGTTCTTTTGATCGAACTTTTTTATCTGCCATAATAGCTGCTAAATTAATCTTTATAGCCATATTTAAAGTATACCTTTTAGATTGTTAGTTCATTTTCTTCAGAGATTTCTTTGGCTTTTTGCATTACTGATGCAATTGCTATAACTATAGCTCCAGTAATTAAAGCTAAGATATCTAAAGTATCTATAGAAACACCAATAAATCTTTCTCCAGGAGGATTATTATAGCTTAGAGTCAATGTTATTAAAGGTCCATAGATTAACTTAGCAATAAACCAATATACTAAGGCATTACCAAGACTCTTATAGATAGAGACGACTTTAGATGAAAATACTTCAAGGTTTTCATAATTGTTAAATAATCTTATAAGTAGCTCAATAATATTTAGAACTGCAAGAGTAGGAATTAGACTTACAAATAATGCAAAGATTCTTGTTGTTAACGATAGTCTATGAGAGATATAGCTTGTAAATGACTGAGATACTCCAATAGAGTCAAAAATATCAAGGTTTGTTTGTACACATGCCCAAAATAATGGAACTAGTATTATTATAACTATAAATACTAGTTTAAAGAACTTTTTATATAATCTACTTTTTTGCTGAAGTGAGTACATTTGTTTATTTTATTGATATTTATTCTATTAATAAAATATAGCTTAAAAATTATTGTTTTTCAATATTTAGTTATTGTTAAACAGTAACTTTTTGTATTATTATAGGAAATAAAATAATAGATTATAATTAAGGAAATTAAATATGAGATTTTTAATTGTTTTTATTCTCTGCTTTTTTATAAATACTTTACAAGCAGAAAATTTAGAGAATTATCTAACACAAAAATATAACTATCAAAAATTAAGCTTACTTGATAATTATAAAAATTTTCCTGCTCCATATTTAATAGGAGAAGTTAATGAAAATAAAGCTTATATTTTATTTGATACAGGCTCTAGCGGGGTAAGTATTTTTAATAGCTCTGTTAAACAACTTAAGCTTAAAGAAGACAGTAGATTAAATCACTCAAAGAATATGGCAGGTCAAACAAGCATTAATCATAATGTGATTTTGAAGCGAATAAAAGTTGGTAATATTATTTTAAAAAATGTTATTGCTAATATTACTAATCAGCCTAAAAAAAAGCAATATCCAACTATTGTTATAGGGACTAATTTTTTAAAGAAATACAATGCTATATTTAACTTCTCTAATAATAGTATATATCTAACTACTAGACAGCTAACTCCTAAAGATCATTATTTAATTGGTCAAAAATTACAGGTTAAGAATTATTTATTAATTAATTTAATAAGTTTAATTTCACAACGTCAAATTATGCCTGTAGCATTTAATAAGAATTCTCCAGTGAATTGTTTGGTTGATACAGGAACTTCAGATTTTACCGTATCTTATAGCTATAGTAAGAAGGCTAGTTTAAAAACTACTTCTAAAAAAACAATAAAGGCAACGGGTGGAACACTAACAATCTCTGATACTAATATTGCGAGTCTTACACTTAATCCTTTAAATGCTTTTTATCAAAAGAGATTACAGTTATTTAATCTTAAGGCAACTTCAGCAAATATAGAACCTTTGAGTAAATTTCTAGGAGTAGTTTGTGTTTTAGGGTTTAAAGAGTTAGAGGATACTAAGTCAATTTATGACTTTTCAGCAGCAAGGCTCTATATTCAAAGTGATTTATGATTTATTTTTCAATAAATACTTTTTTATAAAAAATTAAAATTATTAGTGCTGCTAAAACTTTAGCAAGGCAAGGTAATATACAGTAAATTAACCTTAGAATAGTATCAAGATTTTCAGGAGTTGAATAACTAATAATAGGAAAGGTAATAATAGTAGCTATTGCAAAGCTAAGTTTACCTATAAAGGCTAAAATTGCGTAGTAGCCATTGCCAAGCTCTCTACGCTCAGGATAACTATCTATCCATTTTGCAAGTAATATACTTGGTAGTATTAGTTCTGCTGCTAATCCAGCTCCTGCAAATAAACAAATTAGTGTAAAGGCTATAAATTGTCCAGCTGATAAAAGAAATACAAAAGAAAAAACTAAAGCATAAAGTATTAATACTATAGCCCAAACTTTTAAGATACCAAATTTTAAGGCTAACTTCTTGATAATAGGAATAAATATAATAGCTCCTAGAAAATATGTAAAAAGATATACACCGGTAAAATTAGGTGTATCTAAAACATATTTACTAAAAAAAACTAATGTAACAGCTGGCAAGGTAGAGCCTACAGCACTTATTGTATATACAATAAACAATAAGACACCTTGCTTGTCAAAATGATTAATATAGTTTTTTATATTAAAACTGTATATTTTTTGCGTGTTATTGTCTGTTAGGCTAGCCTTATCTAACCACTTAAAGAAGAATATACTAGCTATCATTATTAAAATAATTGAGACAATTGCATAGAGAAAATAGCCTTGTCGACTTGGTAGATAGATTAAAAATATTGATAATAATACTGATGCTGTTAAAACACCAATAATATTTGAGATTTCTCTAGCTCCAATAATTATTGATTTACCATTATCATCTTTTAACCATAACGCACCTTTTGTAATAGAAAATATAGTTATATAGCTAAAAGCAAATGTTGATAAAAATATGCCTATTGAGAGATTTAATATCTTATTTGAGAATATGGGTACGCACATAATATACACACCGATTATAAAGGCTAGTATAACTATAACTAGGCTTATCTTACTTAGTTTATGAAACCTATCACAATACCAACCAATAAATGGATCTAATACTGCATCTAAGCATCTAAGCATAAATAGAACTATACTCAGAAGTGTTAGGTTTATAGCATAATTTGTATGATAATAATCTGGTAAAAAGATATATATAGGAATACTAGCAAATGCTACGGGTAGGGCAATAAAAGAGTAATTAAAGATGTCTTTTTTTTTCAATTCCATAATCAATATAAAAACGCTTTGGTATTAATTAGGATAACATTATTAGAAATACTTATAGATTAAATGTTTGTAAGGTAATAAATACTATTTTAGTTCATTTTATGAAATATCTCGAAGAGTATATTCGACAAACTTTGGTTAATTCTATGCTCTTATGATTTTATAATTATTGCATACTAATATTTAAACTAGGAATATGTTTATGAAGTTAGATAGAGCTCAATTACTTAAAGATTTTAATGGTTTATATAAAAATGAATTTAATAGGTTAACAAAAGATGATTTTATAAAAATGCAGAAAAAAGCAAGTGATTTTGAGTTATCATCGATTTTAAATACAGGAGGGGCTTTGGTTTTCCCTCATGTTCATGTTGCCGATTGTGGATATATGCTTTTAGCTGTAATAAATGCAATACTTGAGTCAGGCAGTAAAAAAGTACTAGTAATTAGTGTATTGCATCCATTTTCTAATGAAATGGAAGAGGCAAGAGTCAGAGTAGCAACAGAGCCGTTGGAAAATATTATTAATGAGCCTTTACGAGGAATTTATGGTCCAGGCTTATCTGAAAGAATTGATACATGGAAAGATGATCATGCTTTGTATGCATTTCGAAGAATGTTGAAAGTTGTTTCACAATCTAGAGGCATTGAAGAGCCTACAGTAATAGAAAGATATATACATCTAACAGGAGATAAGCCACAAACTCTACCAGGAATAGAAGAGTTAAAAGAACTAGCAGAAGACTCAGTAATAGTTGCTACAGCAGATCACTCACATCATGGTATTGCTTATGGTACTCCTAAAGAAAAAGCATATTTCCCTGATAATAAAGGCCTAAAAGTCATTACAGCAAGAGTCAAAGAAGGTTTAGAGTTACTTGATACTGGTGATTATAAGCAATATATAAAACATTGCTATAATGTGACAGGAAGTGATTGGAGAGATGCAGGTATTGTTGTTCGTCATTTATTAGGACCAATGAAATCAAATATAATTGATGCTATTGGTAGTGATTTTTCAGAATTACCATATAAGTCAGAAAGCCCATCATGGGCTTTAGGAGCCTTGGTTTCCTGTGAGAAAACTATTTAATTAATGGTAATTAGAAGTTAGATATAGAGTTACATATGAAATAGATTTTGTATTGCAAAGGAAGTCTTACAAATGAAAAGAAATATCGGATTTTTATATGCTTGGGGCTATATTTTAAATATAGCTCTTTCCACAGTATATGTTGAAATATTAGGGAGTTTAGCCAATATTTGGGCTATGTTATTGTTCTCTACATTATGCGCATATATTATTTTTAATATGTGTAACTTAGGTAATATTATATCTTCACATAAAATGATTTTTAAAGATATTAAACTCTGGCTTCTTTGTTCAAGCTCTATATCTTTTGCATGGCTATTCTCATATGTGGGTACAGTATATTCTGGTGCATCATTTTCTTTAGCTGTAACTTTTTTATCTTTAGCTGCATGCTCAGCTATTTGTAGTAAATATTTAATTAAAAGTATTATATGTATAATAGCAGTATTAATATCATATGTTTTCAATAAAGATGCTTCTTTAATAGGTTTAGTTGCCTGTATTTTGAATGGTTTTTTTCTATATTTATATGCAAAATTTTCAAAAAAATTTTCACAGAATAATGATCTTAATGTTATAGGAATGTTATCTATTAGGTTTTATCCTTTAATATTAATATCATTTATAGGTTTTGGTTTTTCTATATCTTATGGTAAATATGAATATATAACAGTATCGTATATTTATTTAGTAGTACAACTTATCATACTTGGAGTAATTAATAGAGTTCTACCTATGCTTTTTTCCCAAAATGCTATTAATATATTAGGAGAAAACGAAATAGGTATATTATTTTCTTTTATTCCTGTAATTACATTTTTCTTTGAGTCGTTAATAGATCAGAATTTTTCTATATTATTATTTGTTGTAAGCATGATTGCTGGTTTTGCTTTAAATTTTGATAAAGTTTTTAGAATCATATTAGAGCGTAAGTTTTATAGATGAAAATTTATAATAAAAAATTAATTACCAATTTATTTTTTTCTTAGGAACCCATTTTTCTAAAAGAGTTTTATATTTTTTCTCTAATACCTCTTTAGGTGGAAGTTCTGGTAATTTTGAATATAAATCTGCTTTTTGGAAAGCTTTTAGCAAAGGTAATAGTAACCAATCTCTTTCACTAGCAAGCTCTTGGTATGCCAATCCACCTGTTTGTGGAGTATGCCAAGGATAGAACGAATGATAACGAAGAAGATATAAACCTTCATAAGGTATATCACTACCTTGTTCGAAAACTTTATAAATATATTCATCATGGCCAAAACTCATATCAACATTATCAAAACCACATTTTTTTTGATACTTTCCATAATGAGTCTCTGATTGAGAGTTATATTTATCATAGTCTGTAGACTCTTTAACAAACTCTTTATGTGAGAAAACATTCGCACTAGCAAAAGGACATGCTACTGGATATGTATCACCAACAGTTGACCATTGAGGTAGCTGGCCATATTCTGGTAGTGTCATGATCTTACCTAAATCATGTACAAAACCAACTAATGGGAACCATGACCAATCTTTGATATGGCTATATAAATTGCTTAAACTCTGTTTTTCTGTGTAGAAATCTTGCCAAACCTTAGGGAGACTTTGCCATTCATGGTCTCTAAATAGAGATCTAATTAGAGCATTATCTCTAATCTCACAGTCATTTTTCAAAAATTTATTTTGGCAGGCCTCAGCTGTTTGGTATGCATGCTCAATTTGAGGTAGGTCATTATCAGGATCACTTTCATCATGAACATTCTCAAGAAGTTTAAATACCTCGTAGACATCCATCTTACCAAGTTCAAGCTTGAAGTATTTCTGCTTCATTTTAGCAACATAATCAGGGTTTTGATTAATATGCATTTCTCTATAAGTTCTTTCTACTCGGTCTTGGAATTTACTATCCGTGTAATTACGGAATTCTCCAAAAGTGTTTTCAGCTGTTTGAGACATTGTATTTCTCCTTAAAAATTAATTTGTAAATTTATAATCATCCTTACCAAGATATCTTGTAGGTACACCTTTATTTAGATTGTTTTCAATCGTTTCAAGATGTACTCCCTTAGTCTCAGGAACAAATAAATATGTAACTATAAATGCTAGGGCTGCAATACATGCATATATCCCAAAGGTAAATGATATTCCTAAACTTGTCAATATAGTTAAGAAAGTTGCTGCAACAACAAAATTAGCTAACCACTGAATAGATGCAACAAAGCTCATAGCCGAAGCTCTTACATTTAAAGGGAAAATTTCTGAAATAATTAACCAGAAAAGAGATCCTACACTTATACAATAACCTACGATATATATCAATAAGCATATTAAAGCTAGTATTGCAGTAGCTCCATTTGAAACGTTATGTAGTAGATAAATCATACTAAATAAGCTTAATGCCGCCATAGCAGAGCCAATTAGTAAGAATTTTCTTCTACCTAATCTATCAATATATATAATAGTGACGATTGTTGCAATGAAGTTTACAAGACCTAAAGATAATGTCATCAACATCTTCATTTCAGCACCTTGGAAACCAATGTTTGACATAATATATGGTCCATAATACATTACTGTATTTATACCGAAGAACTGTTGAAATATACCAAGCGCTAAACCTATATAAAGAACAGGGCGAACTGTTTTGTTAAATATAGCAGAGAATTTAAGTCGACTAGAATTTTCTAAATTATTTTTAATAGCAGATAGCTCTTCAGAAACATCATGCTCAGTTTCACGAATCTTAGTTAAAGTTTCATAAGCCTCATCTTTCTTACCTTTAGAAAATAACCACTTTGGCGAATATGGCATAAAGCACATACCAATGAAAAGTAAAACAGCCGGAATTAATCCTGTAGCAACCATAGCACGCCAGCTACCACTACTTGTGAAATAATAATCAACTAGAAAAGCAATAACCTGTCCACCTGTAAGAAACGCACCATTCCAAAGTACTAGAGATCCTCTTTTAGAAGCTGGGGCAACTTCAGCTATAAATAAAGGTGCTGCAAATGAAGCAATACCTATAGCTGCACCTAAGATAAATCTACCGAATATCAATGTTTCGATATTTGGTGCTAATGCAGCTATTAAAGTACCTATTATAAAAAGTAGGCTTGTAGCGATCATTGCTTTTTTACGACCAAATTTATCTGTGAAGTAACCACTTATAAGAGCACCAAAAAATGCACCTAAAACACAGAAGCTAACAACTAACTCAAGTTGCCAATGTTCAGCTGAAAACTCTTTTTGGACAAAAGGTGTTGCTCCAGCAATAATAGATGTATCAAAGCCAAATAGTAGGCCACCAATTGCAGCTACAGCAACTATTATAATTACATATAATTTAGCTGATTTTTGTTGAGATTGCATTTTTATTCCTCCAAAATATAAGCTCACGCGAACATTATTCACATAAGTGCTATCGTTAAAACTACTTTATATTCTTATACTTTCTTTAGAAAGTAGTGAGTTCCATATTAGGAAATACAGATTTGTAATTTTATAATCCTAACTTCACTAAAATACTCATACTAAAGAAATTAAGCATACTAAAACCATAGCCTATTGCTAATATAATTTCAAAGAATTGTTATAGCATCTAACGAATATTATAGTAATGCTTATAAGCATTACTATATAGCTATTAAGAATCAATTTGAACTACTTTTTATACTATTTGTTAAATTGGATATTATAAGAAAAATTTCAGAGTATTAGGATGATATATTCATGTTAAAAATTTTAATAGATTGAGTATAAGTCAAATCATAAGCTATATCTAAGGCATCTTGTTTTGATATTCTACCTAAGAGTACCATCTCAGCTAGATACACAGCATCAACACGTCGAGCTATGTCATGCCTAACTGGGATAGATAATAGGGCACGAGTGTCATCTATAAATCCTGAACAATTATAGAAACCTGCAGTTTCTGTTACAGCATGACGAAATCTTTTCATTCCTTCAGCTGAATCATTAAACCACCATGGAGGGCCTAAAAAGACACTAGGGTAATGTCCAGCTAGAGGAGCTAGCTCACGTGAGTAAGTTGACTCATCCATAGTAAATAAAACTGTTTTAAAGTTACGATTATTTCCTACTTTATTTAAAAGAGGATATAGGCCGTTTACATAATCACATTTAAGAGGAATATCACAGCCTTTATCATTACCAAATTTTCTTTGGATTCTTGTATTATGGTTTCTAAAAACACCGGCATGGATTTGCATAACAAGTCCATCATCAGTAGCCATTTTTGCCATTTCAGTAAGCATTTGCCCACTAAAAATTTGTTTTTCTTTAGCTGTAGCAGTATCAGAAACAATCTTTTTAAATAAGTTACGGCGTTCAGTTTTATCTAAATCATAAGTATTCGGTACAGTAACTCCATGATCAGAAGCTGTAGCACCATTAGCTTTAAAGAACTCACGTCTTTCTGCTAGAACTTTAATAAAGTCATCATATGAATCAATCTTAGTATTAAGTCTTTTAGCTAATTTTTTGATGTTCTTATGAACAGGGTGTAGCTCTGGGTTTGTAACACTATCTGGTCGAAATGTAGGTATTATTTGACAGTCAAAATCTGAATTAGCAATATTTCTATGATGTGTTAGATCATCAGTTACATCATCAGTTGTTGCGATAGCTTTTATGTTAAACCTGTTACATATCTCACGAGGAAGAAATTCTTTTTGTTTTAAACAGTTATCAATATGTTCATATAGTTCATCAGCAGTTTTAGGTGTAAAAGGTTTATCATAATTAAATACGGTCTTTAATTGAGCATCAAACCATAGACCAACTTGAGTTCCTCTAAATAAGTACCAATTTTGGGCAACTTTGTGCCATATTTTTTTAGGATCTGTTTCAACGGCTTTATCATCCTTTCGTGAAATACCAAAGTCTTCTAGTCTTAATCCTTGTGAATAAAACATTCTAAAAATATAATGATCAGGTTTTATAAGTAATTCAACAGGATTCTCAAAAGGTTTATTTTCATCAAACCATGCAGGATCAGTATGTCCATGAGGGCTAATTATTGGTAGATTTTTTATATGTTGATAAATCTCAAGAGCTAAATCTCTTGTTTGTTTATCAATAGGCATTAACACGTTATCGTTTAACATATATTTTCTCCTTTTATATTAACGATGAACTTCCTATAGCAATAACATTTTCTAGATCTAAATATTCCTGCTGGTTTTGAGAGTTGACTCCTCCAGTAGCACAGAATTTCACATCAGCGAATACAGCTTTGTAGTTCTTTAAGACCTTTATTCCACCAAATGCTTCTGCTGGAAAAAACTTAACCGTTTTAAAACCATAGTTCATAGCGGTCATAATTTCAAAAGGTGTTATAGCACCTGGTAAATATTTAAGATTATGTTCACGAGCAAAGTCTAGTAAATCATGACTACTGCCAGGAGAAACATAGAAGTCTGCTTCAAGATACATAGCTTTTCTAAATTGCTCAAAAGTCGTTATAGTTCCTACACCAATAATTAGATCATGATTAGATTTGATCACTTGTCTAATAACATCAAAAGAGTTTGGGGTTCTTAATGTAAACTCAATTATATTAAGACCTTTTTCTTTAACTTTTTTAATTACATCATTGGCCTCTTCAAGAGTATCAGCCGAAACTACAGGAATTAGAGGATTTTCTTTAAGTAATTTAGCTATTGTCATTTGTTAGTTCCTTTAACTTATTTATATATTTATCAGTATGTTTTTTATCAATTATAGCACCTTGGTGCTGTATGATTTCAGCTGCAAAATTTTGAGCAAATTTAATACTTGTTTCTAAGTCTAGTTTGTTTGTGAAAGCTGCTAAGAAAGCTGCATTAAAGCTATCTCCAGCAGCTGTTGTATCTATAGGTGTAACTATTTTAGTAGCTTTAATTAAGTTAATTGAATCTTCATGTTGTAATACAGTAGGATTTATACCATGCTTTATGATAACAATAGGGATATTAAAATTATTATATCTATTGAGGGTTTGCTGATAGCTAGTATCATCAAAAAGAAGCTCTTCATCATCGAAAGTTGTTAGAACTATAGTTACATACTTTAAAACCTTATGTAAATAGTCTTTTGTTTGCTGTTTTGATTGCCAGCATTTTGGACGATAATTTAAATCAAAAATAATTTCTTTACTTTTGTTAGAAGCTTTAAAATTTTTTAACCAACTTGCAAATATGTCTAACTGTTTATCATCCCACCTTGAAAGGGATATGCCAGAAAAATATAGATAATCATATTCATTATTATATCTATCTAAATCTTCTTTTGATAAGTGATAAAAAATATCTTTAATAGGGGCTTGTTCGCGCCAGTAATAAAAGCTTCTTTCTCCTTGGTTATCTGTTTGAATTGCGTATAAACCAGGGACTTTGTCTTTTATCTTCAAAATCTTTGATGTGTCAATATTCTCGTTCTCCCAATGAGATATCATTTGAGTTGAAAAATTATCGTCACCAAGAGCTGTAAGAAAAGAGACATTACCATTAAGCCTTGCGTAATATAACGCAGTATTTAAAACATCCCCACCAAAGTTTAGTTTAGCTTGAGAGCCTAGCTGAATCTGACCACTAAGCTCAAGCATGCACTCTCCAATAGCTAAAAGTTTATTTTGACTCATTTTCTAATTCTCTTTTAACAGCATATGCAACACCACGAACTTCAGCAAGACCTTTCATACGCCCAATGCATGAATATCCAGGATTAGTTTTTTTATCTAAATCTGAAAGCATTTGTTGTCCATGGTCAGGACGCATATATATTGCTTGTGAATCTTTCTCAATCTTTAATATCTCTTTGATAAGAGCATACATATCTGTGTTGCCACATAAGTGCTCAGCTTCATAAAAACTACGATTATCAGGATTAAGAGCAACATTTCTTAGGTGAGTAAAGTATATTCTTCTACCAATTTTTTTAGCCATTAGAGGTAAGTTGTTATCCCATCTAGAACCTAGTGATCCAGCACAGAATGTTATACCATTAGCCATAGATGGAATATTTTCAAATAACCAGTCATAATCCTCTATAGTGCTAATTATTCTTGGGAGTCCAAATAATTCAAACGGTGGATCATCTGGATGTATAGCTAATTTAGCACCAACTTCCTCAGCTACAGGAATCACTTTTTTAAGGAAGTAGATAAGATTTTCGCGCAGTCTTTCTTTATTGACATCTTTATACTCATCAAGAGCTGCTTGGAACTGTTCTAGTGAAAAGCTTTCTTCAGCACCAGGTAGACCTGCAATTATATTAGCAGTAAGTTTTTCTATTTCATCATTAGACATATTCTTAAAATATTCTTTTGCTTGAGAAATGACATTAGCTTTATAATCACTCTCAGCATTTTGTCTTTTTAGAATATGGATATCAAAAGCTGCAAATGCAACTTCATCGAAAGATAGTGTTTTTGCGCCTTTAGATGTTTGCTTACCTAGATCTGTACGAGTCCAATCTAGTACTGGCATAAAGTTATAAATAATTAACTTGATACCACATTTTGCTAAGTTACGAATGCTTTGGCAGTAATTGTCTATATACTCGTCACGTGTGGATTTGCCTTTTTTGATATCTTCGTGAACTGGTATACTTTCAACAACTGACCAAGTTAGGTTTGTTTTACCTAGCTTGCTAGAGTTTTCAACCTCATATTGTCTTTTTTGAATTTCGTCTATAGACCATACCTTACCATTAGGAATATGGTGAAGAGCAGTTACAATATCAGTAACTCCAGTTTGCATAATATCTTCAATACATACAGGATCATTTGGCCCAAACCAACGCCATGATTCTATCATTTTATTCTCCTAATTTAGCTAGAGTTTTCGTAATGGTATTTTTATTGATTTCTTCAATAAAAAATATTATTTTTTCGTGTAAGTTTTTATCTGTAGCAATCTTATCTGGAAATATACTTTTTAGTGATAAAAAGCTGTTAACTATATCCTTATATTGATTATTGTCTTGATATATTGATTTGTAAGTATCTTGCAATGGATCGCTAATTTGTAAGTCTTTACCATGTTGGTCTTTTCCGCTACAAAATAATATCCAGCCAGCTATACCAAGAGCTAAAATATCGTAATTTTGCTTATTTTCTAAAAGATGCTCTAAAGAGCCTAACCATCTTTGAGGGATCTTTTTAGAGCCATCCATAGCTATTTGCTCAGTTTTGTGTTTAAGGTGTGGGTTGGCAAATCTATGTAGAAGCTTATCAGCATACTTAGAAGTCGAAACTTCTTGAGGTAAGCCTTCAACTAAAGGAGCAGCAACTTCTAACATATATTTTCTAATAAAAGTATAAAACTCAGGTTGGGATATAACTTCATCTACAGTTTTTAAACCTGCATATGCTCCAAGATAAGCAATCAAGCTATGACTACCATTTAGCATCGTTAGTTTTAATTTCTCAAATGGCTCGATATCTTTAACAAACTCAACACCAACTTTTTCTAGAGCAGGGCGGCCATTGGCAAAATCATCTTCAATCACCCATTGAGAGAACTCTTCAGTTGCTACTGCTGAGGTATCTTTTTGACCAATCATAGTTTCAATATTATCTAATGTTTGTTGTGTAACAGCAGGAACAATTCTATCAACCATAGAGCTAGGGAAGCTTACATTTTCAGATATCCATGAGCTTAACTCATTATCTAATTTATTTGAAAACTCAAGAATAGCCTTTTGTAGAATCTTGCCATTGTTTGGCATATTATCACAACTCAGTAGGGTAATAGCTTCAGGATTTTCTTGCCAACGTTTATATAATCCAGCAACTGTAATTCCTATAGCAGTTTTAGGGGCTTTAATGTTATCCAAATCATGAATAATATCTGGATTTTCAAAATCTAATTCTTGAGTTGATAAATCAACATAATAACCTTTTTCTGTCACCGTATAGGTGATTATCTTTATATTAGGATCTGAAATTTTAGTAATTAAGCCTTGAGACTGACCATTGCCCGCAAAGTAGACATCTTTTAGAGCACCTATTAGAGTATTTTTAGTACCTGACTCATCATTAGCAGATAGTGTATATAGGCAATCATTTGCTTTTAGGTCATTTATTAGTTTTTGGTTAGTTCTAATAGTACCACTTATATAGCCCCAGTTTAGAGCATCTTTATCGCCAGAATTAAGTAGCTTATCAATATAAAATACTTGATGGGCTCTGTGAAAAGCTCCTATACCAATATGTAATACTCCCTGTTTTAAAATATTACGATCATAGTTAGGCAGGCTACAGTCATGTAACTTTTGAAGATTAAGCATTATATTCTAAATCCTTATTCATATTAATTATTTGAGGTTGAGTAACTTTAAATTTCTCGTGACCATCATATTTCCAACTAATATCCAGTTTAGCATTTTTATTTATCACTTTAATATATGTGATACCACTTTTATTGTTTAAATATTCCATGGTTTTACCATCATCTAAATATATTTGATGATTTGTTATTTCATCACTTAAAGAAGGGTATAATTTATATATTAAATCTTGGCCAAAATTATTAAATTGAGCTTTTGATTTATTGGTCACAATTATACGCCCTTCTTTAACAAATATAGGGATACTTTCTATGTTAACATTTAAGCTAATAGTTTTACCACCTTCATAGATTTCACCAGTATAATAGTCATACCAGTTAGAGCCTTTGGGTAAATATACTTCGCGGACTCTTTGGTGCTTTTCTAAAATATTTGCTATGAGTAGGTCACCAATCATAAAATCTGGATTTTCTTGGAGTGTTTTAATATCTGATTCAAAATCATAGAAGGTTGGTTTTATAATAGGCTTAGCATTCTTATGAGCTTGGTAGCATAGTTGATAAATATATGGAATTAGCTCATTACGTAAATCAAAAGCTTTTTGTATAGTTTCTAGAATTTCAGGATACATCCATGGAGTGTTTACGGATTTATCATCATTCCACGAATGAATCGTGAATCTAGGGTAAAAAATACCATGTTGAATCCAGCGGATTAAAAGCTCAGGTTCTGGAGCAGGACCACTAAAGCCACCGATATCATGTCCAAAGTTATAAATACCAGACAAAGATAAGCCTTTAGACATTTCTAAGTTATATTTCAATGTCTTCCACTCTGTATAGTTATCTCCAGTCCAGGTCTGAGCGTATCTTTGTAGCCCAGCACATCCAGATCTTGTAATCAGGTAGGGACGTTTATTCGGCGCAAAAGCTTTTTGGGCTTCAAAGCTAGACTTGGTCATAAGAAGCGATTGAACTGGCTTAATATGTTTTATTTTTATTTCTTTACCAAAACCATAACATACTGCATCGCCATTATAGACTTCGTATTCATTATTATCGTTCCAGGTAGATTCTATCCCTTTTTCTAAAAGTTGTCTTGTAACATTATCTTGCCACCAGTCAATTGTTTTTGGGTTTGTGAAATCTAGGTAATAGCCTAATTCATCCCAGTATTGTACAAGCTCTGGTTTGGTATAGTACTTGTTATTGATAAAACCATTAAAGCTAGCTACCTCATCTAGTTTTGGGTGATCTTGGAGTAGGCATGGTTTGATATTTGCACACAACCTAATGCCATTATTAAGATATTTTTGAGTAAAGTCTTCTATATGTGGGAACTTTGAATGATTCCAATTAAAGACATATCTCTTATCACCAATAGAGGTGTACCCTGAGCTTAGCTGAAAAGAGCCGCATTGGATATTATACTTTTGACAATCATTGATAAAGTTATCCATTTGAGACTGAGCATCTGGAAGATCTGTATAGGTCATTGTAGAGCCTGAGTAATATAAGCTCCAGCAAGGAGGTAAGATAGTTCTACCTGTAATAGAGCTAAAAGTTTCTGTAACATCAGCAATTTTATCACCAAGTATAAAATAGTAATCAAGATCTCCAGCTTTTGCCTCATAACTGATATATGGTCCATGATAATTATCGATTTCTTTACCAAAGTTAAAAGAGCTATCGCTTAAATTATCATAAAAAATACCAAAAGATGCTCTACTTATAGGATTGTGAGATATGAAAAAAGGAATATGTTTATATAGTGGATCTGAACTTTCTGAATCATAACCCATAGGATCAATCGATTTCATTTCATAACGCTTTTTATCACGATTAAGAGAGCCTGTTTTTTCACCAAGGCCAAAAAACATAGCATCGAGGTCTTTCTTAATAGCATGATAAGTTCCTCTATCTGACCAGAAGTCTAAATTATATGCTTGAGTTTGTAAGTCTTGAGAAATTTTAATCCAATTATTTGAATCTTTTTTGTACCAGCTAATAATAAAACCATCCAGATTTATTTCACATTTTAGCTTGTTAGTTTGTATTGTGGCATAGTTATCATCACCATAAGCTTCAAATTCTGGACAGTCAAAGCTAGATGTATCTAACCTATCTATACCTTCAAAAGGTATATCATCTTTTGTTATCGACCATGTTTTATCTAGGGTTGGTTTTAAAGACTTAGTAAAGAATATTCTAAAAATATTTTCTTCTAATACATAAACCCTTACAAAAATTTGTTTTTCTGGAAGTTCAAATAAAATATGGTCATTACGAGTATCTTTAAGTTTAAATTTACAAATATCTAACATAATCTAAAATCCTAAAATGCGTTGTTTCGACCCCAAGTTTTTTGATGTGGCCATCCAGTAAGTTCTTCTACTACATTAATTGCTTCAGCGGGAGCATCATCCAAGTTACCTCCATTTCTAAGGCGCTCTAGCTCATCAACTAATACTGAATGTTTTGCTTGAGTTAATCTAAATCTTGAGCTTGCTACAGCTCCTATAATACAAAATAGTATAGTTCCACCAATAAAGCATATATTTATGCCTAATAATGCAGAGCTAGATTGAACTGCAGCACCAGCTTTAAAGTTAAATATAGATAATGTAAAACCTACAATCGCAAATGCTAATGCTTGAATTAGCTTGCGTGATACGGTCATCGTACTTGCGAAAGTTCCTTCTCTTCTTTTTGTAGTCAAAGCTTCATCTATATCAGCGATAAAATTATAAACGTTCCACGGCGTAAAGTAGCAACCAGCTCTAGCAAAACCTAATACAAAGATAATCAAAACAAAAAGTATTAATGAAATAGTAGGGCTAAATAGTGGAATAATGATAAAACTAAACATACTTAAAATAAGACAACCAATAGCAACGCGATAACTCATTACACTACCAATTTTTATACATAAGTAAGCAATTATTGGTACAGAAATTACTTGGATTATAGAAAAGCATGTATATACCACAGATGCCGAACTTACATCATAATGAAGAATAAATGTAAAATAATAAGCAAAACTAGCACCAAAAACATCTAAAGCAACAAAAGCCCCGATATACATCAAAAGGTTAAGCCTAAAAGCTCTAACTCTAAGAGTTGAAAATATATTAATAAAAATAAATTTAATTTCTTTAACTAAAGAGGTATGAGATTTTTTTGAGGTTTCAATATCTCTTTCCCAGGTGAATTTGTATACAAAGATCCATGGCAGCATAAATAAAAAAGAACAAATAAGTCCCATGATTATAAATGAAGTTTTTTCATTAGCAAAAAAGTACATAATTGCTGCAGGTAAGAAGCCCGCTACAATATTTGAGCTTTGTGAAAAAAGCATTCTAATTCCAGTCATTTTTGATCTGATATGATAGCTATCTGTCATTTCAGCAGCCAGAGTTTCATAAGGAACTTGGATCATTGAGAATATAAAATTAAATGCAATATATCCAACTAGATAGTACCAGAATCCAAAACCAGGTATCCATAGTAAAGTAAATACCCAAACTAAAGGAGCTCCTATTACAAAAAAGAATTTTCTCCTGCCAATAGGACCACGCCAATTATCTGAAATATATCCCATAATAGGATCAGCAAAAACATCTAAGCCTCTTCCTATTGCTACTATTAGACCTGCTTCAGCTGCTGATAAACCAGCTATATTTGTATAGAAGTACATTAACCATAAACCAAGAATAGTAAATGCTCCGCCACCAAAGAAATCACCTGAACCATAGGCAATCATATTAGGTAATCTTACTTGTTTATTTGACATTTGAAATATAAAAATTAACAACATTGATAAATCAAATATAGAGTATTAAGTAGTTTATTTAAATAAAATAATCAGGATTTATACAAATTTACTATTTTAATCCTAGGCTCTGTGCACAAAAATAAATTTTCATCGAAGCCAAATAAAAGTACAAGCTAATTTAATCATTCCTATATATGC
>NZ_JBGCTX010000025.1:0-33345 GCF_041102755.1 Francisella sp. 19X1-34 | reverse complement strand
ACATAAAAAAATCATATATTACTTTTCAGTATATTTTAAACAATTTTAAAATTAATATCAGATTTCAACAGTCCCTTAATAGGCTTCTTTGTTGTAACATATCTACTGTTTTTTAATCACAGTATAACTATAGCTTTTATATTATGTATCTTATTTGGAGCGTCTCAAGCAGTTCATGTACTGAACTATTCAGCGCTTAGAAATACTGTCTCTGCGACCCAAATAGCTACAGGCCTTGCTGTTGTTAATATGTTTCTACCATTAAGTGGTGGTGTATTACAACCTCTTACAGGTACGATTATTACCCATTTAAAACAAAATCTTGGCTACACCCCTCTACAATCATTCCAAATAACTCTAATATTTATCCCTGCTTTAATGATTCTTTCATTTATCATTGCATTATTTATAAAAGATTCTAAAGACTAAAAATATACTTCTTTACTATAATTTTTTTTTGCTTTATCATTCGTCATATTATTTCGTAATGAAAATAAAGACCATGAAAAAGACTCTCTTAATAGTTGTTGTAATTATTGCTATCATTGCTTTACTTATTATAAACTTTCTACCTAATGAGAAACCCCAAACAACAAAAGGTTTTCATGATATACAAGTTGTTGCGGCTGAAGATCAGTATGGTAGCGTGGCTAAATTAATAGGCGGCACTAATGTTAAAGTCACAAATATAATTAATAATGCTGATGGTGACCCTCACACATTTATCTCCTCTGTAAAAAATGCAAAGCTACTAGCAGATGCTGATGTAATTATATACAATGGTGCAGATTATGACTCCTGGATACAGCCAATTTTAAAAAGCAACACAAACGCTGTAATCATTAAGGTACAAGACCTCGAGAGCTATCCAAAAACTTCAAAATTTGGCATAAACCCTCACCTTTGGTACAACCCAAAAACATTCCCAGCCTTAGCTACTAAGCTAAAAGATGTCTTCATCAAAAAAGATCCTAATGATAGAGGCCTATATGAAAAGAATTATGAAACTTTCAATCATAAATATGAAAGAGTATATCAATTAGTTGATCAGATAAAACAAAACTATAAAGGTACTCCTGTTACCGCAACAGAGCCTCTCTTTGGCTATATGGCAAATGCCCTAGGTTTAGATATGAAGGGTTTAGCCTTTCAATGGGTGATAATGAATGACTCTGAACCAAGCCCACAAATGATGATAAATTATGAAAAGCTTTTTGATAACAAAGAAATTAAAGTTCTATTTTATAATGAACAAGTTACTGATAATGTTACACATAAGATCTTAGAACTTGCAAGTAAAGATGAAATTCCTGTAGTCGGTATCACAGAAACAATGCCTCCTACTGATAATGCTATTGACTGGATGATAAATACATTACAAGCAACAGCAACTGTTCTAGAACAATCTAAGAGTGTAAAATGATAAAGTGCTCAAACTTAGTCATTGGATATAATAAGCCAATAACATCTCCTCTAAACCTAGAAATCCCTACTAATGCATGGGTTGGTATAGTTGGTAAAAATGGCATTGGAAAATCTACTTTCTTTAAAACTCTTCTTAGTAAAATACCAAGTATTTCAGGATCAGTCACTATAAACAACTCAAAAGTTAACACCGATAACATTAGTTATATTCCTCAAGAAAGAGAAATAAATTTTGAAGAGAAAACTTCAGGATATACCTTAGTAAAATATAGCTATAAACCAAAATCTTGGGGACTACCGCTGTTTAATAATGAGTTTAAAAAAAGACTAGATTATCTTATTGAACTAACACAAACTAGAGATTATATACATAACCCTTTTAAGAACCTCTCAGGAGGACAAAAAAAGCGCATATATCTAGTTCAGGCTCTTATAAATAAGCCTAAAGTACTGCTTTTGGATGAGCCACTATCTGACCTTGATCCTGATGCAAAACAAAGATTTATTGCTTGTCTTAAAGAAATACATAAAAAAGAAAGTATTACTCTTTTAATAATATCTCATGATATGAAAGAAATTAGCTCTCAGCTAGATGCCTTTATTCATTTTAAAGATGGTAAGTGTCACTATTGTGATGAAATGCCATGCTTACAGGAGGATATCTGTGTTTAATTACACCTTTATGATATATGCTTTTGTTGCAGGGACTATAATAGCTATTATATGTGGAATTATTAGCTTTTTTGTTATTATTAGAAGGCTATCCTTTGCATCGCATGCGTTAGGTCATATTAGTCTCACAGGAGCCTCAGGAGCAGTGTTACTGAATCTATCGGCTATGACTGGACAATTATTTATAAACCTAATTGCTGGGGTCCTTATGGGTGCCTTTGGTGATAGGATCAAAAAAAATGATATTGCTATTGGAATTGTTTTAACCTTTTTTTTAGGTCTAGGAACATACTTCTTATTTTTATACCAAAGCGGTTATTCTGGGTCTGTAATGTCAATCTTAGTTGGAGATATACTTACAGTTACTCTTGAGCAAATATATATACTGTTTGGCTTAGCAATTTTCACTATAACCATTCTTGTAACTATTGCAAGGCCACTATTTATATCTTCTATAGATCCTGTTTTTGCCGAATCAAAAAAAGTATCAAATAAACTTTTATCCATTCTACTTTTTGTTTGTATTGCAATAACTGTATCAATGGCCTGTCAAGTTGTTGGAATACTCTTAGTTTTTTCGCTTTTAATCGGTCCTGCTGCAATATCAACACAGTGGGTTGATGGTTTTTATAAACCTATTGCTCTGAGCACTATAATCTCAGTATTTACTGTTTGGTCAGGAATAATTGCAGCTTATTATATAGATGTTCCTATTAGCTTTTTTATAACTACAATAATCTGCTGTTTATATCTAATAAGTATCATAAAGAATAAACTAAAACCTTTAAGCTTTTGATCACTTTTTATTAAAAGCATTTACTAAATAATTTTTAACAAAAGCAATTCGTGAATTCATAAGACTTGATTTTGACCAAACAAGATAGATTTTATTTGTAAGCTTATATCCATGCTCAGAAAGATTGATCAATTGGCCATTTTTAATAGCTTCTAAACACATATAATCTGGCAAGATAGAAAAGCCCTGCCCTTGTATCACTAACTGAAGAATAATTCTTAAATCAGGTACCGTAACTATAGCAGGATTTTTGTATGTATATCCTATAGTTTTATCAAAAAAATCGGCAATTAAAGGTAAGTTCTCATCATATGCTATAACAGGTTTATCAATAAGTTGCTTTAAATCGTAAGGTTTTTTGATATATTGTCTTACCCATTCTGGTGAAGCAACAGGAATAAACTCCTCTTCAGCAATGATTTCAGAGGAAGTTGATGGTGTTTTATAATATGAAGCTAAAATAGCAAAATCCACATGACCCTCTTCAAGCTGCTGGACAATAAAGCCTCTACCTCCTGTTTGAATACGTAGTTTAATTTTAAAGGATAAAAGTTGCTTCATAATATCAACTGCCATATATTGAGTAAATTCTCCAGGTGCAGCAATATAAATAGTCCCTTCAATATTTTTAGAATATGCCCGAAGTTGACTAATAGTGCTTTCAATAGTATCCAATGGTTTAGAAACAGAATATGCAAGCTCATGAGCTATAGCTGTAGGTAACAGCTTCCTTCCTGTTCGGATAAACAAGTTTTTACCAATACTTGCTTCAAGTGTTTTAATATGCATTGAAACAGCAGGTTGAGTTAGATATAAACTACGAGCTGCTTCAGTCATTGAGCCAAGTCGATAAACTTCTAGGAAACTTCTTATATAATCTAATTGCATTACCTATAAATATATTTATACCTTACCTAAAAATCTATTATTTTTATTTTATATCAACAGTAGATATAATCCATATCAAATCTAGAAAATAATTAAGTAATTTCAAATAAATAAGGAGAATTATAATATGGAATACCTACATACAATGGTTAGAATTAGAGATATACAAGAATCTTTAGATTTCTACTGCAACAAAATGGGAATGGTTGAAGTTAACCGTATAGATAATCAAAATGGCAGATTTACAATTATATTTCTTGCTGCGAGTAACGATGCAAAGCAAGCAAAAGAAAAAAAATCTCCTCTACTTGAGCTAACTTATAATTGGCCTGAAGAAAATAAAGAAGCTGAAGTTTATACAAATGGTCGTAATTTTGGCCACCTTGCGTATAGAGTGGATAATATTTATGCTTACTGCCAAAAGCTAGTAGATGCAGGTGTAACGATCAATAGACCTCCTCGAGATGGTCATATGGCCTTTATCAAATCTCCAGATGGTATATCAATCGAGCTTTTACAAAAAGGAGAAGCTCTAGAACCAGCTGAACCTTGGGCATCAATGAAAAATTCTGGAACATGGTAGTTAATAAACTTAAAGGATTTAAAAATGAAAAATATACTATTTATAGTGACATCTCACTCAAAAATGGGAAGTACTAATCACGCTACTGGAGTATGGTTTGAAGAGCTATCTTCACCTTATTATATTTTTAAAGATGCTGGGCATAATATTGATATTGTATCAATTACAGGAGGTATTGTACCTATTGATCCAAACTCCCAAGGTGCAATAGGAGAGAACCCTTCAAGTGTAGATCGATTCTTAAAAGATGAGCACGCGATGAATACTATCAAAAATACAAAATCCATCACTGAGATCGATATAGACAAATACTCCGCTATCTTTATCCCTGGCGGGCATGGTACTATGTGGGATCTTCCAGAAAATAATACTTTAGCAAGTATTGTCAACAAAGCCTTAGAAATGGGAAAAGTTGTTGCTGCTGTATGTCATGGTCCTTCAGGACTTGTTTCTGCAGTAGACAAAAATGGCGATCCTATTGTTAAAGGACGTAAAGTGGCAGCATTTACTAATAAAGAAGAAGAAGCTGTAGGATTGACAGAAGTAGTTCCATTCTCTTTAGAGGATCGCCTAAGAGCATTAGGTGCAGATATCCATCAGGCCCTTGATTTTGAAGCTTTTGCAATCGCAGATGGTAACTTAATTACAGGTCAAAACCCAGCATCTAGTGAAAAAACTGCTGAATTGGTGATTAGCAAATTATAAGACATAGAAACATTAGCTTTTACACTATTATACTAAAGCTTTTCTACTTTAAGTAATATCTACATAAAATATCTTCTTTAAACTCGAAACTGATTATAAGTATATTATTTTCTTTTAGCTCTTATACATTTATAATTATTCTAACTTTATTAAAAAACTATATAAAATGATAATAACAAAAGAGATTGAATATCGTGGTGATGGCGTATTATTAAAAGGTTTTTATGCATACCCTGACAGAGGTTCCCACTTACCAGCAGTTCTAATAGCGCCAACATGGGCTGGTCGAGATAAGTTTGCTTGTGACAAAGCGATTGCAATGGCAAAAAAAGGCTACCTTGGTTTTACTATGGATCTTTATGGAGATGCTAAAGTCGGTTCTTCAAAAGAAGAAAATGCTAGTTTAATGAATTCATTGCTAGAAGATAAGTATGCTCTAATGACTAGACTTAGAACAGCTTATAGTGTTGTCAAAAAACTCCCTAGAGTAGATAAGGCAAATATCTCAGCAATTGGATTTTGCTTTGGTGGTAAATGTGTATTAGACATGGCAAGATCTAACGTACCATTAAAAGCAGCAATAAGCTTTCATGGCCTACTTGACTCTAATATTGTCAAAGAACAAAATATAGACACTAAAATATTAGTGTTACACGGCTACAATGATCCAATGGTACCACCTGAGCAAGTTAATAGATTTCAACTAGAGATGGACAAACGCAAAGCAGAATGGCAACTACATACTTTCGGTAATACATACCATGCATTTACAAATCCAAGTGCAAATGATCTTGAGTTTGGTACAGTCTTTAATGCAACATCAAATAAAAGAGCTTGGAGTTTAGCTGAAGGTTTTCTTAGAGAGACTTTTAATAATGGATATCCATTCTAAGAATTAGATTAGAAAGTTTACTTAATAAGACCAATATATGGAAGTTCACGGTACTTTTCATCGAAGTCCAATCCATACCCAACTATAAATTTATCCTCTATCTCAAAACAAACATAGTCAAGATCTACTTCTCTTTCTAACCTTGCAGGCTTAAATAATAAAGTAGCAAATTTTAAAGTCTTAGGATTATATTTATTAATACCATCTTTTAACTTATGATAGGTATGCCCAGTATCAACAATATCTTCAATTATTATAATATTTTTATCTCTAACAAACTCCTCTTTAAGAGATGTTTCTGTTAAAGTTACCTCACCAGAGCTCTTTGTTCTAGAACCATAAGATGATGCTGTAATAAACTGTGTTCTTAAATCAATTCTTAACTTTCTCACAAGATCAGCAAAGAACATAAAAGATCCTTTTAAAACACATACAAGAGTGACCTCTTGACCTGAATAATCTTGATTGATCTCTTCAGCTAATTTAGTAACAGCATCTTCAAGCTGTTGAGATGTTATATAAACATCAGTATTTTCTGCAGAATAACTCATAAATTTAACCTTTTTTGAAATAATCTTCAAAGAATAGAATCTGTTCTCTAGATGGTCCATAAGCTAGTGAAGATATAGGGATACCAATATGGTTTTCTATAGTTTTTAAATATGTTGCAAGAGCATTAGGCATATTTTCTTTAGTAACAGTCTCATCTATTGAGAAAGGTTCTAAATCAACCAGTATTGGCTCAACCTTATATAAATCAATACCAGGGTAAGCACAATATATTTCTTTGCCTTCATATTTATAGCCAATACAAATTTTTAAAGTATCCATATCTGATAATACATCAACTTTTGTCAAAGCAATTGACGTTAAGTTTGAGCACTTTGCAGAATATTTAAGTAATGGTAAATCTAACCAACCACAACGGCGAGTTCTACCAGTAGTTACACCTATTTCACCACCTTTCTTTTGAATAAAGCTACCTACATCATCAAAAAGCTCTGTAGGGAAAGGTCCTTCACCAACTCTTGTAGTATATGCTTTTGTAATACCAATCACATGATCCAAATCACTGCCTGCTGTTGTAGCGCCAGAATAAACACCTGCAACAGACGTATTAGAAGATGTAACAAAAGGATATGTTCCATAATCAACATCTAAAAGTACGCCTTGAGCACCTTCATAGACGATATTCTTACCTTCTGAGATAGCAGAATCTATAATTGAAAAAGTATCTTTTGAATATTGTTTAAGTTTTTGTCCTAAAGAGTAAAGTCTTTCAAACTCTTCCTCTATTGATGGATATTCGACTTTGTATAAATCTCTAAATAATGTCTCTTTTTCAGCTAATGCTATCTCTAATCTAGATCTGAGTAAATCTTTATCAAATAAATGCTTAAATTTAATAGCTTTGCGAGATACTTTATCTTCATAAGCAGGGCCAATGCCTTTGCCAGTTGTACCTATTTTCTCAGTAGTATTGCTCTCTCTAACAGCATCTAATAGCTTATGATAAGAAGTAATAACCGTACAAGACTCTGAAACAAAAAGGTTATCCGCTGAGATACTTATCCCAGCTTCTTGAAGACGAGTAATCTCAGCATCAAGAGCAACAGGATCTAAAACCACACCATGCCCAATCACGCATTTGGTATGACTGTGTAAAACACCCGATGGAATTAGATGTAAAAATGTTTTTTTACCATCTACAACTAATGTATGACCTGCATTATTACCACCTTGGTAACGTACAACCAAGTCTGATTTTTCTGCTAAAGTATCTGCTATTTTACCTTTACCTTCATCACCCCACTGAGCGCCAACGATTACAATTTTCGACATATTAAACTGAATATTCTGAGATTAAAATTTAGATACATAGTATGGTAATATATTAGCGAGCATTTTACTAGTAAAATATAGTCCAGCAAAATTATTTTGAATAGGTTTTTATTATTAATAATTGTTATAATAGCTATTCAAACTACAGCTTTAACCATCAAAAACAAGGAATAAATACATGTCAAAAATAAAAAGGGTTCTAATATCTGTTTCAGATAAAACAGGTATTGTTGATTTTGCAAAAGAATTAGCTAAATATAATGTGGCGATTCTATCAACAGGAGGAACATCAAAGGCTCTAAAAGAGGCAGGTCTTAATGTTAAAGATGTATCTGAGCATACCCACTTCCCAGAGATTATGAATGGTCGAGTAAAGACCCTTCACCCTCTTATCCATGGAGGCATTTTAGCAGATAGAGATAATTCAGAACACCTTCAAGCAATGCAAGATAATAGTATTGGCCAAATAGATATGGTTGTTGTCAACTTATATCCTTTTGTTAATACAGTTAAATCTGGTGCTGATTTTGATACATGTATTGAAAATATTGATATTGGTGGACCATCAATGGTTCGCTCATGTGCAAAAAACCATAAACATACAACTATACTTACAAACCCAAATCAGTACGAGATTGTAGTAAAAGAAATGGCTGAAAATGATGGTGAGACAACTTTACAAACACGTAGAGAGTTTGCTAAAGAAGCTTTTGCTCATACTGCTGAGTATGATAGCCATATTGCAAACTGGTTTAGTAAAGAGTTAGACGAAGAATATCCAGAAAAACTTTTCTCAGTAGGAACTCTTAATCAAGTTCTAAGATATGGTGAAAACCCACATCAAAAAGCAGCTATATACTCTACAGATGCAGACTGTGTAAGCATCACAAATGCTAAGCAACTACAAGGCAAAGAACTATCATACAATAATTTAAATGACGCTGATGGCGCTTTTGAAATGGTTTGTGAATACTCGGAACCATCTTGTGCGATTATCAAACATGCCAACCCTTGTGGCATAGCTTCTGGCAAAAATGCTTACCAAGCCTGGAAAAAAGCTCTTGCTTGTGACCCAATTTCAGCATTTGGTGGTATCGTTGCATTTAATTGTGAAGTCGATAAAGAGTTTGCTGAATCTTTAGGTAAGATGTTTTTAGAAGTGATAATAGCTCCTAGCTATACTCAAGAAGCTTTAGACATCTTAGCAGCTAAGAAAAATTTACGTGTCCTAGAAACAAACAAAGCTTTTGATACAAAATCATCACGTATGATTAGTAAAAATATTCATGGTGGAATATTATCTCAGTCATATGATAACGGTGGTGTTGATATTAATGACTGTAAAGTTGTAACTGATAGAGCACCGTCTGATAAAGAATGGGCTGATTTAATGTTTGCTTGGAAAGCTGTTAAATATGTAAAATCAAACGCTATTGTATATGCTCGAGATACTCAAACAGTTGGAATTGGTGCAGGGCAAATGTCTCGAGTAGACTCTGCTCGAATTGGTGCTGAAAAAGCCGAAGCTCATGAAAGTGCTAAAAACTCAGCTGTTGCATCTGATGCTTTTTTTCCTTTTGCTGATGGTTTAGAAGAGTGTATCAAAGCTGGTGCAACTGCAGTAATCCAACCAGGGGGATCTAAAAATGATCAAGAAGTTATCGATGCTGCTAATAAAGCTGGTATAACAATGGTCTTCACCGGAATGAGACATTTTAGACATTAGAAAAAATCTTAAAGTAAAAATATGAAACTTCTTTTACTCAATTAGTTATAACCTCCATATCCACCTTCATACCCACCTTGGCTATTAGAAGAACTTTTAATATAAACATTCTTATATGTTGATGATGCAAGGTTCTCAATTTTTACATAATTTTGGTGTATCTCTAATATTTTATATTGATTAAATATTATCTGTCCAACACTTACATACAAAGAAGTCTTACCAGCATTTAGTTTTGCACGAAGCTTATCCGCAAAACCAGAAACCCTTGTCAAACTATAGTCAGATGGCACAGCATTTGCAGAATAAACTATTTTTCGCTCGACCTTCTTTTTTTTAGCAGGTTTAGCTGGTGTACTTAAAACTTTTTGTGTTTGCTGGGTACTATTTCCTGGAGGTGTATTTTCATCAGAATCTGATTTATAGTCCTCTCCAGATGAATCATTACTATCAGAGCGATCATCACCTTGATCATTTGCACTTGTATAAGATTGTGGCGATGACATAACAGAACTAGTATCAAACTGTGAAGATGTACCTAATTTATCTTGAAATTGTTTATTCTGTAGTCTCAGAGAATTAAGCTGAGTTTTTAGCTTCTCTAACTCAATGTCTCTTGTATATTTATCTGTCTGTTCAATATATTTATTAAGGCTATCAATACCTTGCTTTTGCGCATGTGTTTCAGCATTAGATATTGCAAAAAAACTTAAACTAGCCAAAGCTATTACTATTTTTTTAAGCATAAAACTCACCTGTTATTTTCCAAGAGTCTACATTCCCTATTTTATCAAAATCTAGTGATATCTTATCTACTACGACATTGTCAATATTTTTAACTATCAGATAAAGTTTAAAAAGCTGACTTCTAGAATATCCTGAAAATTCTATATTTTTTAGTTTTGTTTTTTTATCTGAAGAATTATTATCCAAAATCTCAAAGTTAATATTTTCACTTTGTAATTCAGAGATTAAATAATCCATACTATCTTTTCTTTGTTTCTTATCTTTCAAAAAGACTTTATTAATCTTCTGATTCACATCATACCAGCTATTGTGCATTATAAACGAAGCATAATTATTATCTTTACTAATCGTATAACTATCTGCTTGTATAACTTTTTTTATTCTCGGGACTTGGTCAATATTTGAATACTTTCTTCTTTTATAAACAAGTTCAAGCTTTAGATCATCTTTGGAACTATTTGAGCTTGTATCTGTATCTGTGTCACTATCATTACTCTTGTTAGTGTCCCCAAAAGAGATAGTAGCACTACTAATTTGCCAGCCATATACAAGAGGCCTCTCATCTTCTAACAACAAATTAGTAATTAAAATTGTCCTTGCTATACTTTTGACCTTGAATTTTTCAATAAACTCGTTATATTCTTTTTTCTTTCTCTCTGCCATCATGGTTTGTTGAAACACCATGAACTGTTGTCTCTTTTTCTCTTGCTCAAGAGAGTTCTCATAGGAGATATAATAATAAACTAAAATAAAGATACAAAATACCGAAACAGCTGGAACACCAATATATAACTTCTTACTTTTATGTGAAAACTTACGTAAAGTTACTTTCTTTAAAGCTTTTGTATTTGAACTTAGTACTTCTTGAGAAATTAAATTAAAAATATTCTCAACATAACTGGAACTATCAAAAAAATTGACAAACTCAGGAGCTGCTATATCCAACATAATATGATAATCATGTCCTTGCTTTTGATGCATAGTTATTTTCTCTTTAAAGTAAGGTAGTAGCTCTATCAGCTCTTGTAATGATACAACTGTATCTCCAGAGTAATAAACATCTTGATTATTGAACTCATCTTTCTTTTTATACATATAAGTTCTTAGATTGATATCATTAATAACTGACCCAATTGGAGCAATATATCCATCTTCAATAAAACACACCCAAAAATTCTCTTCTTGGTTTGGTACTTGTGCAACCACTAAGCAGTTACTATATTTAGTTGCTAAAAATGCAGCTGCAGAGACTTTTTTTTCAGAAGCTTCATCAAGACTGCTTATAGCGTAAATATTTAAAGAATTTAAATATAGTCCATACTGGCCCTTATGTTCTTGCAATATAGATTTTTTAGTAGATAAACTTAGCTTCCACTCTAAACCACAAATAATATTATCATGCAAAAACACTGGTTTACCTCTACTCTATAATATATGGCGTAACTATCACAACTGTTGTTCGTAACTCTTTAGTTGTTTCTGTTTTTCCTCCTAAGAACCACCAAGTCCAAGCAGGCCCTACAGAGTTAGTAGAGTCTCTATCAAGTTCCTCTTGAAACCCTGCTAAAACAACTGTTTGACCAGTTTGTAAAGGCACAGTCTGCATAAATGTCTTATTCTGAACATCAGGTAACTCTATACGCTGAGATGGTTGCCTAAGAGTACTACCACTAGGAGCTTGGACGCTTGAAACTTCAAAGGTTCTAAGTTTAATTAAATTTGACATATTCAAGCTTATATTGACCAACATCTGACTACCATCAAGTATCTTAGGAGTTACAACTATCGAATAACCTGTATTGATTGTTCCTGGCTGAACCGATGCTTCAGCTAACCCTCCAACACCAGAAATAGTCATTTGAACCTGCTTCACATAGTCTGTTGTTCTCGCTACTTGAATAGGAGCTGGTTTTCCACTTACAGTATAAAGAGTAGTTCCAGTTACATATGAAGTTCTACCTAGTACATTTAAAGCATTTGCTATTAGTTTTGTACCTGCAAAAGGTCCTCCCGTGAATTGTGCTGCAAAACCAGGTAGTTGACTTGCTGTCAACACTGTACCAAAAGGATCTGGTGTAACATCAGGAACTTCTGAGCGCCATGCTAACTGGCTATTTGTCGCATTGAACACAGCATCCCAATCTAATCCAAGCTTTGTAGAGTCATTAGTTGTGACATTATACACTTCAACTTTTACAGCGATTCTCTCTTTTGCAATTTGATTGATTTTATCTATATACTTTTCAATTTTTGTCATAATAAAAGGAGTTGCCGTTACAGTTATAGTGCCCATCGCTGGACTAACTATAGCCTCTCCTTCAGAACCTAAAATTTTCTTGATAGTGTTTTCTGCTGTTTTCCAAGCATCGTAAGTACCATAATCATAGCTGGTATTAAAACTCTGCTGTCCATCGCCTTTTTTAACACTTGCAGCTGATGATATATCAGTCTTAGTTGTAGTTTTTCCTGGCAACATATTCATTTGAAATACTTTTGTCTGAGTTCTAAAAAACACAACCTGGTTAGTATCTTTACGATATTCCCAGTTCAGATTAACGGTATTACCGATATAATCGAGTACTCCTTTTAAAGTGCCCGCATATGAGATTTTAAAACTAGAAATATTCTTATCAGGTCGAGTGCGTTTCTTTGAACTTTCATCTATATATCCAAGATATACTCGAGCATCCCCAGATAGTTGCATCCCAATACCACTACTTACAGCAAGCTCGCTCAATATCTTGTTAATAGGAGTCTCTTTAGAAATATTAAATGTAAATTGTTTATCAAAAACAGCTGGAAGCTTTTTATGCTCTTCTAATACCTTGTAGCTTTTTGTAGCTATTAAAATCTGATCTTCTCTAGTAATAAGAGATGATCTTTTTTTAGTCTTTGACTGTTGCATAGCTTTTTCAGCATTATAGATACCTTTATTTGTAAGTTGTTCAGCTTCTTGCATATTTTCACAAGATGAAACGAGAAATAAAGTTGTTATTAAAAGTAATGAATTTTTAATTTTTTTCACAGTTTATACACCCTTACTTAATAAGAAGCTGCTGACATTTTATAACCAAGAGTCTGTATCAAGATAGCATGATTTGATTTAACAGTAGCACGAATTGGATTATCTGTACTTTGTAGTGACATCAGCACTTGCTCTAGAGCTCCTCCCTCAGCGGTAAGCTTTCCATATGCTGTAAAATCTTGAGAAATCTTATAGTCAAAATCAACATTCCAAATAATAGAATACCCAACACTTTTTGCCCATATATTAAGAGTGTCTTTAACACTATCACCCTTAAAACCAAAAAATACCTCTCTATCTTTATTAGCTAGCGCTTGTGCTGTTTTTCTATTTTTAGCATACGCTATAATGCCATCCTTTAGATTTACATATGAAACTGTTTTTGATATTTTCTTATTATTATTTATTTGTTTCTGTAGTAGCTCCGAGATCCTGACCTGATAGCTTCTATCTAGAGCTTTTTTTATGACATCCTGAGGCTTATACTGCTCGGTAACACCTTTTTGGCTATAAAGAGAAATACTATCTGGATTTATCCATTCGACACTAATATTTGGTGAGCTAGGAGTAGTTATAAAATCCTTTTTAGTTTTTACATCAACGACCTTTTCTTTTTGATAAGTTTCTGCCTGTTGAAAAGCCTTTTCTTGCTTCTTATTTGTACTACATGAAGCTACAAAAACTATTACACAAGCTAATAAAACGACATCCCTAATTTTTCGCACAATATAAACTCTTTAAATTTAGTTCTCAAAATTACTCAAATATAAATCACACATATTAAATCCACATTCGACCTCAAAACCTACATTACACAAACATAGTATTACTAAAGAGCATTATAATATATTTAAAAAAATAACTAAACTCTACTTTGAGCTTAGTCATAATCAGAAAAGCATATTATATAGAGAAATTCCAAAAGAAGATTTAGAAGTGAAATATAAATTGTTGTTAACTTGCGCTTGTATCTTTAGCGCAGTTAATTCCCCAATAGTATGTTACCCCACTGCCACCAACAAATTCATTATATGCATCATTTGAATCATAAGCTAGATTAAACTTTTTAGTAGCTTTGTTATAAACAACATTATCATATCTATGTGCTGGAGAAACATCAATAGAACTTCCTGGCGCTAGATTTGCAACCTGTTTAGGTACATGATATCCAGGCTTACACTGGAATACTAAACCATTACCTTGAGCTGTTATAGATGCTACTCCATCAGGCAAACCACGGCTATCTTTAGCATGCAAAAACTCATTAGCTACGGCTTGTGCAGTAGTACCAGTAGATGGATCTACCTTGTCAGTTACTTTAGTAACATTAGCCTTAGCACAGTTAGCTCCCCAGTAGTATGTTACCCCACTACCACCTACAACTTGATTATATGCATCATTTGAGTCATAAGCTAGATCAAACTTTTTAGTAACTTTGTTATAAACAACATTATCATATCTATGTGCTGGAGAACCGTCAACCTCATTTCCTGGAGCTAAATCCGCAACCTTTTTAGGCATATAGTATCCAGGCTTACATTGGAATACTAAGTTATTACCTTGTGCTGTTATAGATGCTATTCCATCAGGCAAACCACGACTATCCTTATCATTCAAAAAATCAGCAGCTACAGCTTGTGCAGTAGTACCAATAGAAGGATCTACAGTATATACAGCCTTTGTAGGAAGCTTTCTAGACTTATACTTAAACACTTCCTTATTTGACTGTACAGTTTGTATAACTTTTCCATTTACTATAAATTTAGAAACAAACTGAACTGTTTTAGAACCAGCACCATCAATTCCTGGAGCGATAACAGTTATACCTGTTGCATACGAATGAATAGATGGAACATAACGCGCACTACGTTTTTCACCATTAACAATAAAATATGTCTGAACGGCATGTTGCGGATTAATATATGTGCCTGAAGTATCAACACTTACGATATAATTATCAGCAGTCTTACCAGGTTGATAATTCCCAGTTATTAGTTTTAAAATTTCTTCTACTGGTTTAAACCTAAGTTGTGTTGTCTTTGTCTGCATAACCGTTCCATTAGGACCAACTGCTTTAAAATAAATAGCTCCTTTAAGGCTTATACCGATATCTGCTTCTGTCTCAGCTGAACCATTAACTACATTAGCCTCAGTGATATTGGGCTTATTACCATTTGCAGATGTTACCCAATAATACTTCCAACCAGGAGCTTGTGCTTTTGTACCTTTAACATTTGCAGTCACATTATATATTGTTTGAGTTGGTGAAAAGCTAGCTTTTGTGCTTGTAGTAAGATCTGGCAAGCTCGCCGCTGGTGTTACTGATTTTACATGTACAGTAGTTTCAGCATTACCATTTACTTCTCTATCTTGAGCAAAGCCAAACCAATTCACACTTACGTTATAGTCACCACTATGAGCAAATGTATGAGTAAATGAACTACCTGATACACCTGTATTCACACCATTTATGTACCATTGGCCACCAACTGTACCTTGAGGAATACCCATAGCATCAATAGTAAAAGTATATTCAAGTGGATTAGTCGTCGACTGTTTGCTTACTACATTTGAATCTAGACTATTATAGGCAGAAGGTAGATTAGCAGGCATTCTATTAAAACCTTCAGCAACACCAACACTAACTGTTGATAATGCTAAAGCTGAAGATAAAGCAATTGTTATTAATTTTTTTTTCATAGTTTTTCCCTTTTAAAATTTATGTATTTTCTTACAATCTCACACAAGATAGACCGGTCGGTCTATAAAGGTGAGATGAATATTACCAAACAAAAAAGCAAAACACAACTCTTTTGGTTTGTTTTTTAGGAAAGGTTTAAAATTTAGATAAATATAAACTTTAATATTTAGAAGTAATTTCAAAAAAGCTTCTAGCTTTTGCCAGAAAGCCAATATAGAAAGAAATTTATTTTATACAACTGACTCCCCATCTATGAATACCTAGGATATTAACCGGTGCTCCATTGAATGCATGATTTTGATCAAAATTCGCAACATCATAAAACTTTCTAGACTCAGAATATTCAACAACAGGGTATTGAGCTTTAGCACTAGGCACGAATGGTCCATTTTTATCTGTTTCTCCACCTACAGGCAGATTAGCTGCTACTTCAGAAATATGGTATCCTGGCTTACATGTATACACAATATGGTTACCCTTAGCCACAACTGAAGATATACCTATACCAATTCCTGAAACTGATTCCTCCTTAGGATTATAGTTATATAATTCATGAACAACTCCAGCAGCTGTTGTTCCAGTAGATGGATCTACAGTATACGTAGCTTGTGTTGCTTGAGGTTTAAGACAGTTAATTGACCATTCATATGGTTTAAAAGGACCATTCTCTAAAACACCATTTTGAGCTTGCCCATAACCCAGAATTGATACCTCTAGCCCTTTATAAGGACCAGTACTTAGGTATTCAACTCCTGGAACGGCTTCATTTATAGTACCTGATACCTTGTTTGTCTCAATTTTAGAGCCAACTGGAAGATTAGCAGCATCAGAAGTCATAAATGTCCCTGGATTACATACAAAATGTAACTGATTTCCCTCAGCAGTTACTGTAAATCTAGCTGTACTTGTTTTTTTCTCTACTGCTGAGTTAAATTTTGCAGCTATTGCAGTTGCAGTTGTTCCTATAGATGGATCTACCGTCCATGTAGCCTGTGTAGGGCCAATAATTTTTACATTTACTATAGTACTGCCAGAACCTGTTTTAACACCGCCAGTGTATGGTAGCTTTTTAATCCAACGTGCTTCAACTTTATGAGAGCCAAGAGTTGTAAATTTATGCGTAAGAATATTTCCAGATACACCAAGATTGTGCCCATCAACAGACCAAGTAACATTTCCTTGAGGATTAACAGCAGTAAAAATGTACTCACCAGCATTCGTTTGAGACTGCTTTGTTGTAATTATAAGATTCTCAACACTTTTCGTATGTTGTGAACTTGACGATTTAGATGCTTGCACTAAATTTTCAGAAATACCAACACTAACTGTTGATAATACTAAAGCCGAAGATAACGCAACTGTTATTAGTTTTTTTTTCATAGTTTTCCCTATTTTAGATTTACAAAGTTACACACCTCAAAAAAATACAGACCAGACGGTATATTTTGAAGTAAGTAAATACTAACAAGAAATTAAATAAAATGAAAGCACTTTTATAAAAAACTGTTTTGTCGTTTACTCACTGCCCTTTTAATGAAATTACCTTGAAATATTTTATAACGCATAAAGATTTTTCTATTTAATTATGATAAATTAACGATAATTTTTCTGAAAAAACATATCGGAAAACATAGCACTATCCCATACAAAGGAAATAAATACGGAAAGAATCTATGACTACAGCAAAAAAAGAGAGTAAAGCTGAAGAAACGAAAAAAGAAATACTTCAAGCAGCATATAAAATAGCCAAAGATGAAGGGTTTCATGCTATATCTTCTATTAAAATCATTAAAACTTGTGGATTTAGCAAAGGCAAATTTTTTCACTATTTCCCAAAGATTGAAGATTTATATTTATATATCCTTGATTGTTTTATAAAACAAACCTCCAGCGAAGTAGTATCTAAAAAAGAGCCAACTCTAAAAAAATTTGAAAATCTTAAAAATTTCATTAGTGATTATATTGACTACTTTGTTAACCTATTAAAAGAATCTCCCGAATATGCCGCTTTAATTTTTTATTTTGTTGGGCACTGTCAACATAATAAAAAATATAGAGCTAAATTTAATAATATTATTCAAACTTCACTTGATGAGTGGACAGCTAACTTTCCTGCTAAATTTACTCCTAGTCTTTCTAAGGAGGGAAAGCAACGCTTATTACACCTATTAGATACATATATTATTGGTTTATGTTTTAATTATCTTATCATTAAGGATGATAAAGTATTTGAAACTACAGTCAATGACTTTAAAAATGTGGTTTTTCATTTCTTTGACTCCCAGTCTTTAGATAAAGATACAATAGAATCAAATTAATTAGCTACTCTAAGCTTTTCTTTCTATCAAATAACGCATCCACAATAACTCTTCTGTGATACATTTTTCTTTGATGGATTCATTGCAATATAACCAATTATCAAACTTGTTAAAACATACTATAATCAGTTATCAAGATTTAGAATAGTCACATACTGATATTGTTTGAATATTATAGATTCCATTTATTGCTTTAATAAGAATCGTACCATAGGTATAAGTCACTAAAACACCAGACTCAGTCTTTGGAATATTATTATCAGAATTTGTAATTTTCGGCGTATAAACTGTCTTTGACACATGTTTTTTTCTTTTGATTATATATTTTGAAGTATATATTTTAGAGCTTAGTACATTTACAATTAGCTTAAATTTACCACCAGTATTCTTATCACACTTCTCATTATACCTCTGCACAGGAGAAATCTGATTATCAGGAGAAACATTATCATACTCTTTAGTACCCAAAATAACTATTTTTCTCTTTACAACCTTACTTTGAGAAAATTTCTTACTAGTCCCCTTCTCTTTAATATTAAGATCATACATTGTAAGCTCATTACCATGCTCACCTGGATTGTTTGCTATCTCAACCTCACTCTTTTGATTTAAACCATTAAATTTAATATTATTAGCGTTTACATTTAAGTTTTTAGAACTTATTGATGTTCGTGTTTTTGAATCTAAATTAAGAGATGAGGATAATATATCTGTCTCTCCCTGACCTTTTACATAAGAGATCGACTGGTTACCATATAGAAGTTTTGCCACATTTTTTATATAATGAGGTTGATCATTTGACAAAAACTCTAAAGACTGCTGCATAGAGTTTTTACCTGACACATCAAGCCAGTTACCGGCATTTGTTTTACCGACTAACTCTATTATAACTATGTGCTTATCTTTTAAGCTAATGCTCTTTTTTGTTTTAAAGTTGATATTTACAAAATTTTGCCTATTAAGATGCTTCATAACTAAGCTAGCATCTAAATCACCCTCTTTGGTCTTATCATTATCAATATCAAATTTTAGTTGTGCTACTACTATACTTTGGTTTTGATTTGGAAGGTTTGATTCTTTTTGGTTAAATAATGTCAACATCGAACCTTTTTTTAGTAACTTAGATTTAATATTTATCATGCACTGTATTTTATCTAAACCATTATGAGTCACTTTGCAATTTAGCTTATTTTTAAAATTAATAGCTCTAATATTTTGAAAATTCTTTTGCGAATAAACCTCTTTTTCAACTAAAGACACATATCTCAAAATTTGTTGGCTTAATGCTTGATTTTGTTTATTGATATTCACATTTACTAAAATTCTATAAAAAATCAAAAGTAAGAAAGATAAAACTGCAAGGACTATTATTATTTCTAATAAAGAAAAGCCTTTTTTTCTAGCAAACTCCAACATCAAATCATCCACCATAAATTAAATATTTACAAACTAACATGGCAGAAAGTTCTACGTCACTATAATAATACTCGCCTTGTTTATTTTTCAACATTTCTACCTTAAAGCCTTTACCAACCTTATCAACTTGGATTCCTTTACCAACGTAGTTATCATCAGAAACAATAGGTAAATCAATACGCAAATCACTCCAGCCATAGTTGTGAGTATTTTGGCTATAGTTTGTAACATATACAAATAACGAGGATTCTTGATTTTTTTTACATGTTGATGAAATTGTTGTAGATGGCTTATCACGAGTTAATGACACTTTCTGAATTTTTTGAGCATCAAAAAGTGATAAAAAGTCACTTAGATAAGTTCTTTGATTTTCACTCTGCTTGTCAAATACATCAAACCTAACATCTCCTAATTTAATTTTATTATTTGATGAAAAATAGACCTTCTCGGCATCTGCTCCAATATTTGCTTGTGAAACATCAATCTCAATATTTTTATTTGTATTAAAATATATATTATTCGAAGAGATATTAAATGTTGGTTCACCATACATCGTTATTTCTTGCTGACTCTTACTATTAGTATTTACAGATGTGATAGCTGCCATCCCTCCACCTACAAAGTCCAAATCTGTCATATTTGAGATAGTACTTTGTTGTCCACTGAAAGTCAGATCTCCTTTCATACTATTGCCCCCATCTACTCTTAGCCAAGGGTCTTTTAGCTGTTGAAACACTATTTTTATTTTAATAAAGTTTTGCTTAGCTAAGATAGAACTAACCCCACTTAATTGTTTATCCGCTAAAAAATGATTGTTTAATAATTGAGATACCCGATCAGCAATAGCATTAGACTTATCCTTATATTTTAAAGGTCCTATTTTTATATTTGCAACAAGACTATCTCTGGAGAGCCTTGTAACATATGCTTCTATACTATCTTTCTTAAGAAAAAATGATGTTAGTTCATAGTTTTTAGGAAGTAGTTTTCTAACCTTGAGCCACTTCACTCCATTTTGATAGGTTGGCCTAGATGTACTTAATGATAAATATGTCTCAACTGCGTCTACATATTGTATAAGCTGCTCAGTGGTTTGATCGGCTTCTCTTCGCAATTCCACATTTGCATAGTACCTATAATTAAGAAATATAAAAAATGTTATCACTCCCAAAATTATCAATATTTCTAGCAAAGATAGACCTTTAATTTGCGATATTTTCTTTATATTTCTAATCTGGTTCATTTCTTATATAGCTATCCAATAGTTTATACAATATCTTTACTTAATTAGGATTACAATACACAACAATTTGTAGCTGTCCCGACACTATATCATCAGGTACATTAATACTAAAGTTGTTCTGATTGACTGTTATATTTCTCTGTGAAGATGTAGGCATAGAGTATATAGTATTCTTTTTAGAAAACTTTACATCATCAACACTATCTATTTTAATTTCATCACTATATTTTTGTAAATTTATTGGTGATAGTTTTGTTAGAGCATTAAGAAGACTTGCTTCAAGCACTAAACTGCCATCTTTACATTCATCCTGATACTTGCCTTTAGAAATTTTTATTGAAGGATGGTCAGCTTTAACAAATTTGCGAGTATTAACATAAAGTATATTTACAGCATAGTCATCTAGCTGACTAAAAGGTACCTTATGAACAAGAAAAGGAACATAAAAGTCATCCATAAAAACATTAGCTTTTTTCTTAGATCCTAAATAAAGAGAACTATTTTCATTAGTAGCAAAATTTAATGAATTATATTTAAAATTAACGTTACTTGTCTTTTTATTTCCAATTTCGCTATTCTCTGATGTTAAATTAATTTGTGGAAACTTTATTGTCAACGGAGCCAAAACAGATTGATTAGGATCCATATATGATGCTATTGTTGACTTATTATTCTCCGGGTTTGCGATCAGGTTTATTGCAAATAAATTTCTTATATTTCGACTTAAGGCATCTAAACTAAAATATAAATTTGCGTAAGGCTTATTCTCACCATAGATATCTATCCAAGTATCTCCCTGATACGGTACAACTATATCGGCTAACAAGCTATTATTCTTGATGCTAAATGCAGCCGTTGCCTTTGAAGATGTCACTGAATCAATTTGCTCAAAATAGTCTTGGGTATCTAAAAATAAATCTGCCAATTCAAGCTTGCTTTTTTTCTTTGGACTTAACTTAATTTCTATATTTAAAACACCACTTTGCTTCTTAATACTCGTTTGCAAGCGACTTTTAATACTTAAATCACAAGGAAGGTAAGATCTATCTGCTAAACCACCCTTACAACCTTTAGAAGACTTTACAAACTTAGTTCCTGAATATGAGCCTGATTGTATTTTCTTATCTTCTAAGACTCTAGTTTTAACTGCTGAGACATATTCAGCAAACTTATATGAAAGGTTATCTACATAGTCATCTTTAAAGCTTTGTTTAAATAAGACAAATAAAATAGCAATAATAAAAGATAGTACTGAAATAGATATTATTAGTTCAAGAAGTGAAAAACCTCTTATTTTTCTCATCACATCAAATATTTAAGCAATAAAATAATCTAAACCCTAAGAGAAGTTTAAAACTAGCTTAGCATTATCATGACAAGCACCAGCTATATCAGAAACATTAGATGCTGCTTGGTTATCAATTTTTATTTTTGCACTTTTCATAAAATGTGTTGCTAAATCTACACAACCACCTTTTGGAATCTGGTGTAAAGTTATATTATAACCACTACCGCCATCATAATTGTTACTAGAAACATCTAATAATGACTTACTATTACTAGAGTGCCATACGGTACCAATTTTATCATCCGAGTTTTTAATAATTAATGTTGATGGTACTATACCTTGTTTTAGTAAGATCTTATTATTAAGCCCAGTATAGTCACCTCCAGTCTCTGAATATAACGAATGGATATCTTCTGATAAGATTGTTATATCATTTTCCATAGATGATGCGTCTGTTTTACCCCAGATCACTTTAGAAATTGTCATAATAGCAATTACTAGAAAAGCAATTACCGCTAACACTATCATTAATTCAACTAAACTAAAGCCTTTTTGTTCTATTTTTTTCACTAATAAATCCTTTTTGGTTTTATATAAATTCTTAATAGTCTATTAATTTTAACATATATTTCCAAAAAAACAAACCTTATGATTTGTAAATGCTTAAATATTTTTTATCCTCACGAATTAAAAATATCCTTTAAAACCTCTTCTACATAGATCCTGTAGCACCGATACCTATAGCATATATTGACCACATAAATGCACATATATATAAAGATGTTAAAAGCATTACTATAATATTCAAAGCTCCAAACTTTGCTTTGATACTTGTCATTTGGGCCTCTAAGTACTCATAAGAAAGATCTTTTAGTCCTATTTCTAGTTTACCACTATTTGTATAAATATCTATCATACTAGATATCCTACGATTAAATAAAGACACTCGAGACAACGCCTCCCCAGGATTTGTACCTTGAGATACTTTCATAATTATCATTTTAATAAAGTCTTGTAAATATGGCTTAGCCCTATCATGCATAATCATCAATGCTTTATTTAAGGAAGTTTGTTTATTTTGTAACAAAAGTGATAGTGAAATCATAAACCTAATCGCCACGATACTTTTGTAAACCGAAAAAACTGGAAAAAAATCAAACAATGAACGTCTCAAGCCCCCTTTATACCTAGGAAGCACAAGATAAAACCCCAATACAATAAGAAAAACTCCTGCTATAGAAAAAGGTAATAGATCTAGAAATCCTTTATTGAATTTATAAAAAGACATTGTAAAAGCTGGCAAATTCTTTGCTGGTATACTACTCACAATAATCGGCATAACTTTCGTTGCTGAAAAGTACATTAAACCAATAATAGCAGCGGTCAAAGATATAGGTTTCATCATACTTTTAACTATAGCTGAAGATAGCTCATTAAGCTTTGCTGAAATACTTATCATATTTTCTAATGATTGCTCTATATTACCATCTCCGGATGAGCTAAGTATCATATACTCATGGTTAGTTATATATATTTTTATAGCTTCTGAAAAAGTAAAACCTAGAGAGTTATATCTAAATAAAATATCATCTATTATCTCTACCAAATATTGTTCATTATCGAAATATTTACGTTTAAATTTAATAATAGAGACTTTTCTTCTCTCCAGATACTCACCAATATCAAATCCAGAGCCAAGCATCATTGCCATAGTTTTATAAAAATCGGCTCTCACAGCTCCACTAAACTGCATTTTTAAAAGATTAATTTTGAACTGTGAATATAAGCTATCTTTTCTTTTTTTACCAAACAATGATCTTAATCACCTATAAGTAGATTTGTAACCATATAATACAAAACTAAGCTTGTTTTGCATATAACCATTTAGTATTTTTTATACCAATAGAAAAATCCTGCTCAAAAGAGCCAACTGTTCCATGTAGTACCCATGGACAGACATCTCCATCAAACACTTTTTGCAAACCATGTTCTATAATAGTCACACCATTTAAGTTTTTTAGCCAATGCTCTCTTGCTTTTAAAATGGCATTATCTTCTAGATACTGCATAATCTGTTCATCTGGTTGTAAAACCTCAGCAACAACATTTCTGCCACTGATACCTAAACCTGAGCAACTCTCACACCCATTAGGATTCCTATATCGAACCTTATCAAGAATCGACTCTGATAAACCGTAATACGATATAATATTATCTAAAGCCTCGGATATATACTCATATTTATCAGGTTCAAATTCTTTAAACTCACTTGCTGTAATTGCACATTTTTTGCATGTCATTGGCACTAGTCGTTGATATATCAATAATTTTGCAAAAGATGTAGTCAAAACAACATCTCTATCCATACCAATAGCTATTAGTCTCTTTGCTATTTGTAAGGTGCTCTGAGCATGTACTGTTGTCAACATAAGGTGACCGGACTGAACACCTTTTTGGAAGAAATCCCCTGTGTTTTGATTTCTGATCTCGTTACACATCATAACATCAGGGTCTAATCTCATTAATGTTTTAAGCGCATTATTGTATTCAAGTGAGATCTGCTCCTCGGTCATATTTGCTGACTCATGGACAATCAGCTGACTTACACCATTTATAATATATTCAACAGGAGACTCTACAGATAATATTCTAATCTTATTTTTTGAATTACTAATAAGTTTATAAATAAGGCTCGCTAAAGATGTTGACTTACCAGAACCAGTTGTGCCAGCAAATATAATCGCTCCATCTTTTATCATTAAACTAGATTCTAGCAGTTGCTTTTGGTACTTGTTATAACCAAGAACATCTAAATTCGGGATAGCTGACTTATCAGTAGACAGTATCCTAAAAGATACTATAAATTCGTCTATAGCTTCATTTTGGCTAGTATTCATTTCGCTACTTTCTACTGGAGCACTTGCAAACCTAAGCCTATATTTTTTTCCATTAATATATCTTTCTATAATTGTCTGTTGTCTTGATTTAGGGTTAAATTGCTGATCCTTTTGTCCCTCCGATCCTTTGGCATTATATAATGCCCTAATCATACTAGTACATAGTTCACTACTAAGATTAGTATAGTACTGTATTTCACCATGAAGACGATATTCCACTCTAGCTTGAGATTTCCCAACACGATAATGAATATCTGTAACTTTCATTGCTATGGCTTCTTTAATTTGGGTATCAAAGCGTAGAATTAACTCTTCATTTTCATAGTTCTTATCTGTATCTAAACTATGTAATATCTCACTAAGAACACTTTGTCTAACAACATACGTATATGTTGGCTGATCATGCTCTTCTTTAGCTTTATTTCTTAAGATAAATATTCTATCTCTATATTGATCTTGATCACATAGATCAGAAAATATTGTCACTATTATTTTTTCTTTAGACACCTTTAAAGTTGCCTTTACTAGCACAAAAAATCTTCTCTCTTCATTCGTTATATAGAATTTAGAAAAAATATCCTTATCATTACAAAATAAAAAGCTCTCTATCAAAAAGGGAAGTTCATCTAATGACTCTAATATATTTGGATAATTATTAGTCGAATAATCAGTATCGTTTTCTTGTTTATCTAACTTTTTGTTATATTTATTTTTTAAGCGCTCTTTAAGCTTAGCATAGTTTGTTGCTAGTTTTTCCATTAGTTAAGTTCTGTTGACAAAGCCTTCATGCGGACATTTAAAATACTATGACTCTATTATATCTTAAGTGGCAGATTTTTAAATTAAAAACATCTATGACAACGCTGAAGTTAAAAGTGGCGATATAACCAAGACAATTCCTATAAAAATAATAAAATAAATACTTTTAGTACGATATTTCTTCAAATTTGGCGTTTTAAAAACAATATATGCTGGCACTAAGCAACCCAATATCCCAAAAATAGGTCCAGACAAAGGTACTAGCTTATATATTGGTGCATTAAATACTATAGAAAGCCATGTTAGTAGAAATATGATAGCCACTACGATAGTATTAAGACTAAATAATCCTTTACCTTCGATAGCTAAACCATTTTTTTTAAACTTTTCCCTCAAAACACCTCTTAAAGATTCCTCCATCCCCGCTAAGATACTTAAAAAAGAAGTCAAAATGGCACATAGACTAATAATAATTCCACAAATGTATAATATATTGTTTGATAGCCCCTGTTTCTCTAACAATATAAAAGCAGATTGATTATTTGCTGTTGCTTCTAAAGCTTGAGCTTTTGGAATAACCAAAGAAAAAGATAAGACATAAAAGCCAATAACAATAACTAACATAATAAATGCTATACTCATAGTCCTGAGCGCTTTATTTAAAATGAAGCTCTTATCTTTACAACTATAATGAGATCTATAGCCAATAACCATTGGACTTAGTGATTGAATAAATAAAATCGATGTTAATGAAAATGGTAGCATTATAATGCTTTTAGCAACAAACTCACCACCATTAGCAGGTAGCTCTAAAAGATTACTAGTTGACCATAAAGGTATCAAAGAAACAGATACTATAATAATTGCCAAAATTAATATAGCTACTAAAAATGTAGATATCCGTACAAACAGTTTCTGACTCTTGACTCCCAAAAATATTAAGACAATCATTAAAATAGCACTATATAAAGCACTCTGTTCAAGGTGTGGATTTGTCGTTAGATGGAACATATATAAGTATGATGCCAAAGACTTCGCTACAACCTCAGCATATATCACAGTCCATATGATCATCATAAGTAAATATAAAGCACCTAAAAATACAGACCACTTATCTCCCAATAGTTCAGCAACAACATCCTTATAGTCTTTAGGATGCTTAGATTCAAATAGTGTTTGTATGTAAAGTTTTTGGAAAAGGTATATCCCTGGATAGGCTATTAGAATAGATACCATAAAAACAGCAAAACCTACAACACCTACACTCACTGGAACAAGAACAATTCCAGCCCCTACTGCCATTCCTATACTAACAACTAACCAGCTTAGATCAAATTTATTAAGTTTATATAATTGAGACACAAGTACTTACAAAGTAGAAAAAACGTATATATATTTTTACATTTTTTAAGAGTTATTTAAATGAAAAGTATTTTTATAAGCTTACTGTTTCACCCACACAAGTTTACTAGTATTATACCCAAGCTCTTTGGCTTTTTTAATAAAGTCTTGTTTTACATTTTGTGGAACTGTTTTAGTTCTAGAAAGTAGCCATAAATAATCTTTATTATTACCAGCAACATAAGCATATTTATAATTATCATCTAGCTTAAATACAATATATGCTCCATAAAAAGGTCTAAAGAAAGAAACCTTTAAAAACCCTATATTTTTATTTTCAACAAACTTTGCAACACCATCTGCATAACTTCTCTTACCTGTAGAAGGAGTAACTCCACTATTTATTACCTTTATTGAACCGTCAGGATTTAAGCTGTATTGTGCATAAACATTTGTCATACCTTTCTCAAAACTATTATCAAAACGAGCTATCTCATACCACTTACCAAGATACTTGCTTGCTTGGAAGTTTTTAACTGGCTGTATATTATCTGGTTTTGTTACACATCCAGAAAGTAATAGCATTATCAAACTTATTAATATCACAAATAGCTTTTTCATATTTAAACCACTTTTTAAATTTTTTAATCTGCATACAATATAGTAAACTAAATACTTGTTATAAATAGTTAAAATTTTTTAATATTATGGAACTAAGTTACTTCGATTTTCTCAAAAAAAATGATCTTACAAACTATAAGCTATTTATTGTAACCGGAGACGAACCCCTTCAGAAGCATAATATTATTGAAAAAATAACCAAAGCGTTTAAGCAAAAGGATTTTGAAATATCTCACTATGATTTAACTGAGCAAAATCTTGATGTTTTGTACAATGAAACCGACAGTCTAAGCCTATTTTCAATGGATAAATTTATCCAATTTAATGTTGAAAAGCCTCCTCAAAAAAATCTTCAAAACGCTCTAACTGAAAATTTATTAAATGATGATGAAAATGTTTATCTACTTGCTTTTAGTGGTATGAAAAAACAAAACATTTCAGCAAAATGGTTCCAAAGTCTCGCAAACAAAGCCATACATATAAGAATATATCAACCAAATTTCACTAACGCAGTAAATATCATAGAAAATGAAGTCACAAGCTTAGGCCTTGACATCACCAGACAAGCAATAGAGCTTTTAGCGCAAAAAACTGAAGGTAACCTTATCGCCACGAAACAAATACTAAAGCTTCTATCAAGACAAAGTACTCCTTCCTTTGACGAAAATTCAATACGCCCATTTCTTCATGAGCATTCAAATTATGATGTGTTTGATCTTTCTGAAGCTATCTTGATGCAGCAAAGAGCCAAAGCTTTGAAAATTTTGAACAATATTTTAAATGAGAATGATAAGCCTCCTTTGGTATTATGGTGTCTAAAAAAAGAGTTAAGAATCCTTTCTCAACTTAAAAACACTCAGATGACATATCATCAAAAAATATTTAAAGATAACAATATATGGCAATCAAAACAGAAGTACTATACAAGTCTAGCCAATAAGATTGACTCAAATACAATATCTAAATGCTTGGAAATGTGTCTTGCTACAGACCTTTCTATAAAAGGCGCTAAAAAAGCAAATATAAAACTACAACTAAACGAAATAACTTTTCAACTCTTTAGCTAAAAATGGTTGTGTTTTACCATAATTTGTGATTTTCAATAGCCATGCTGTTACTTTATCATTTACTTTTTTTAGACACTTGAATATTATTTATATGAGCCAACAAAAGTTAAGGAAGTTAGAATAAGAATGAGAACAATAACCGTGGAATATATCTGGATTGATGGTACAGATCCAGTACCCGAGCTTAGATCAAAAGCAAGAGTTTTACCTTTTAAAGAAATTACTAGCCCACAAGACTTCCCTGAATGGAGCTTCGACGGTTCATCTACAAATCAAGCTACTGGCGATGATTCAGACTGTATAATTAAACCAGTTAACTTTGTTATTGACCCTCTAAGAGAGTGTGGTTATATAGTTTTATGTGAAGTTTATAATCCAGATGGAAAAACACCTCATAAAACAAATAATAGAGCTAAATTAAGAGAAATCTTAGAAAACACTGATGAAGAACATGAAATGTGGGCAGGATTCGAACAAGAGTATACTATGTTCCAAGATGGGCGCCCTTTAGGATGGCCAACAACTGGATTCCCTGGTCCTCAAGGCCCATACTATTGTAGCGCAGGTGCAAGCAAAGCCTTTGGACGTGACTTAGTAGAGGCTCATATGCAAGCTTGTTTAGATGCTGGTGTTTTATTCTATGGAATCAATGCTGAAGTGATGCCTGGCCAATGGGAGTTTCAAATAGGCTATAGAGGTGTTGAAGGAGAAGATGCAGGTATACTAAATGTTTCTGATCATACTCATATTGCTAGATGGTTATTAGAAAGACTGGGCGAAGAGTATGATATTACTATATCATTTGATAATAAGCCTATCAAAGGTGACTGGAATGGTGCTGGTATGCATACTAACTTCTCTACTAAGAAAACTAGAGATCCTCAACAAGGTAAGCAAGCAATAGCAGACATTGTTAAAAACCTAGAAAAAAATCACGCTAAAGATATTCAAAACTATGGATTCAACCTACATGAAAGATTGACTGGTGAATATGAGACATCTGATATGTCAACTTTCAGCATTGGCGATGCAGATAGAGGTTGTTCTATTAGAATACCTAGGCCTGTAGCATTAAAAGGTTATGGATACTTTGAAGATAGAAGACCTGGTGCAAACTCTGACCCATACCTAGTAGCTATAGCTCTTGCAACAGCAACTATCAACTAATATTTATACAAAAAACTTATCTACACCATTTTTTTCTGTAGAATACACACAATCATTATTCTTTAAAACCTACTATAGATAGAGAGGTAATATACAATGACAAGCTACTCAACTATTGAAGATTATTGCAGAAACATTTTTGATGTTATTTGTGATAAAGATGGTTTTATTACTAAAAATGTTATTTTAAATGCTTTAAGTGACTCTGGGATACTTACAGACGATCCTCGAATACATAAACTTATTACAAAACTGGATGATTTCTCACGTGTTGACAAAATTGACTTCGAAGCTTTTCTAGACTTTAGTTCTGATAGTATTAGCCTTATTGAAAAATCTATTAATAAAGGCTTTATCATTCCTGATTTCAAAGACTTTAAAAAAGAAATTATCGAAATATATAGCGAAACTAAGAAAAATGAATCCGGCCAGAATGCTAACTATATACCTCAGCTAGCAAGGATTGATCCAGATCTTTTTGCGGTAGCTTTTTGTAGTGTTGATGGCCAGATGATAACTATAGGAGACTATCTTCAGCCCTACTGTGTTCAGTCAACAGCAAAAGCAATAACTTATTGTATAGCTACAGAACTAAATGGTGAGGAAAAAGTACATAAACATGTTGGTAGAGAGCCTAGTGGTATAACCTTTAATGCTATAGCACTAAATAAATATAACCTACCGCATAACCCTATGATTAATTCCGGCGCTATTATGACATGCTCATTAATAAAACCTGAATGGAATCTTGCTAATAGGTTTGAATATATTACTCAAGTTTGGAAAGATCTTGCTGGAGGTGACTCAACTGGCTTTGATAATGCTACATATCACTCTGAGAAAGAGACCGCTGATAGAAACTATGCTCTTGCACACTATATGAAAGAAGTTGGCGCTTTCCCTGAAGGAGCAAATATCCACACAGCCTTAGACTTTTACTTCCAAACATGCTCTATACAAGTAAATGCAAAAATAATGGCAAAAATAATGGCATCAATATCAAATGGAGGTATATGCCCATTAACTAATAAGAAGGTTTTTTCTCCAACGACTGTACGCAACTGTTTATCAATGATGTATTCATGTGGTATGTATGACTTCTCTGGAGAGTATGCTTTTTCTGTTGGACTACCTGCAAAGTCAGGTGTTTCTGGTGCCTTAGTTATCGCTATACCTAATGTTGGCGGTTTTGCTATATTCTCACCGAGACTAGACTCTAATCATAACTCTGCTAGAGGAGTTGAGTTTAGTAAAAGATTAGTAGATAAATTTAGTTTTCATAATTATGACCATATAGATTGTAGTAATAAAATCAATCCTGTAGAGAATCGCATGACTGCAGAGTCAAATCTAACATTTGAGCTAATCTGGGCAGCTAGTACAGGAGATATATCAGAAATCAAAAGAGTTATTGTTTTAGGAGCTGATATTAATAAAGGTGATTATGATAAAAGAACTGCCTTACACTTAGCTGCTGCTGAAGGTCATATAGATGTAGTAAAATATCTTATCAACAAGGGAGCTGATATTAATGCTAAGGATAAACGTAATAGAAAACCGATAGATGATGCTAAAGCTAACACTCATACAGAAATAGCTGAGCTACTTAAAAAAGTCGCATCAGAATAAAAAGGACTTTATATTAATGTACTTAACCTATGTATTGATATTAATATCTCTATTTAGCTTATGGTTCAAAAAATGTAGGAACGTAGGGAATATCTTATTTCTTATATCACTAGTCCTAGCTCTTATAAGTGGGATAATTAGTTCTATTGGATTTTTAATAGTGACTCTATCGGCGATACTAATTTACCTAAGCTCTAGGCAGGAAAATAAAAAGATTATAACCATCCCTATTTTTACTATTACTGTTATATTTCTGCTTTCGAACTATATACATATTTTGCCTGGATTTAATAATATCTGTATTATCAAAAATGTGCATATTTCGTCAGATGCAATTCCTTTTTCATTATACCTAAACTACAACTCCTTAATACTTACATACCTTATTCTAATAGTATTTTCATCAAAGATTAAACTCTTATCTAAACCAAACGAAATACTTTCAACTTTAAAATTAGGGATTTTATATGGTTTACTAGCAATATTGGTATTATTACCTATAAGCTATATATTTAGCTTTGTGAAATACGATTTCAAACTAACTCACTATACTTTAATCTTCATTTTTGTAAACTTAATATTTACCTGTATTCCAGAGGAAATATTTTGGCGTGGGTTTATTCAAACAAAGATTCAAAACTATACTACTCCTACCTTATCGGTTCTAATAACCTCTCTAATTTTTGCTTCTATACATATTATTTTTGCTGGAATATTCTTTGCAATACTTGCTTTTATCGCAGGTATTATTTATGGTCTAGCATATATCAAAACTAAAAGAATCGAAGTAAGCATTATTTGTCATTATTTAGTTAATATTGGACAATTTATCTTTTTTACTTATCCTATTTTATCTAGCGCTTATCCAAATTAGTTTCAATTTATTTTAAAGATCGCCATCGTTGCTTTTAATTTCATTTTCAGATATCTTTGAGTTTATAAGCTTTAAATAGTACAGGATTGAACTAATGAGTAAATATATAAACAAGCTACTATCAATCGTTGAAATGTTTATTTTTGGCATCCGCTGGATTCAAGCCCCTATATATCTACTTTTATCACTAGTCCTATTTGGATTTATCTATGAAATATATCATGAGCTATATCATCTATTTACCTCTTTTAAGAGTTTCAATGAAGATCAACTAATCATACTTGCATTAACTCTTTGTGATGTAGTTCTTGTGGCTAACCTTGTTGTAATAGTTGTAATCAGTGGCTATGAAAACTTTGTTAGTAAAATGAATCTTGAAAAAAAAGACGGTGGCCAACCTGTATGGATAAAGAAACTTTCACCAAATGCCGTAAAACTAAAAATTGCTGGATCTATTATAGGGATATCATCAATATCATTACTTAAAAAGTTTTTAGAAGTATCTCAGACATCAAACAGAGATTTAGCATGGTCTGCGGCGATTCATATAGTATTTGTAGTTTCAGCACTACTAATTGCATTTACATCATATATAGAAGGTAAGTCACATAAAGCTAGCTATGATGATGACCATTAGAGTCTAAAGTGACCCTTTACAGACTTTTGTGTAAATTTTTCATAGGCTACCAATCCTATCTTCAAATTTAATCATAAAATGTGCAA
>NZ_JBGCTX010000024.1:0-34123 GCF_041102755.1 Francisella sp. 19X1-34 | reverse complement strand
GTTTTTCGCTTATTTTAACCTAAAAACACTACTAAACCCTTAATTTACAATGCTTTTAATTCCGAACTGAGGTTATAATAAACAGTATCTATAATAAACTATCGAGTTTATTTATGACTAACTGTGGTGTATATAAATCAAAGAAACTGATCCAACAAACGCGAAGAAGAGAGTTAATGAGCTTTCACAAAGTTACAGTCGTTAAAATTATTAAAGGTGCAAAGCATACTATATCAGCTGATCAGCCAGAGACTTTCTATGAAGAATTGATTAGTTTTGTGGATGTGAAAAGTTAAAAAATAATCAATCATCTAGTTTTATAATAAAGTCTTCTAAATATTCATCAACATCTAGCTCATATTCGGATATTGCAAAATGCTTGGCAGATTTTTTTTCTTTATGCATCTTTTCTGTTGAACCATTATTATTTAAGTGATGCCATTCCGGTAAGTCTTTACCTTCAAATAGCAACTTATAACTACAGCTATTTGGTAACCATTTGTGAGCATGATTTTTTAATTGTTTATAAGTTAGGTTTATACACTCTGGTACAAGCTGCTTTCTTTTTTTATACATGCTACATTGACATTTATTAGTATCTAAAAGCTTACAGCTAACCTTAGTATAATATACTTCATCAGTTTCATCATCTTGAAGTTTATTCAGACAGCATAAGCCACATCTATCACAAATAGATTCCCACTGCTCATTTGTCATATCTTTTAGATCAATTTCTTGCCACCATTTATACATATTTTTTACTGATAGGTTATAATAGTTATTTGCGAAATAATAATATCTTAAATTATCTAAAAAAACATCAAAGGATTTTATGAAAACTACTGCCAGAGCTAGAAATAATGCTCGATTATACACTGTACAAGCGTTATACCAAAAAAAAGTTGCTGATAATACTTTTGCTGAGCTAAAAGTGCAATACTATGCTGATAATGCAGGTCGCCATCAAACTGATTGGGAACTTTTTTATAGGCTTATTGATGCTGTAGATACAAATCAAAGTACAATCAAAAACTATATATCAGAAAACTCAGATGAGGGGATTGATTCGATTAATTATGTTGACTATGCAGTTTTACAAGCTGCTGTAGCTGAGCTTATAGAGTGTCTAGAAAACCCATATCAGATAATAATAAAGGAGTATGTTGAGATAGCATTTAGTATGGGTACTGAAGAAGGTTATAAATTTATAAATGCTGTTTTGCAGAAGCTTGCTAAATCAATTAGAGATGTAGAGTAAAACTATCCTGAGAAGCCAAGAAGTTAAAAGCTTCGCGATGTTTCTGCTGCTCTTTTTTATTTAAAGTTGCAGTTAATATTGCTTCTTGATACTCTTGGTGAGCCAAAATATCTCCATTGTAGTTTATAATCATACTATCACCAGAGTAACTAACGTTAGGATCTTTACCAACTCTATTACATGCTATTACAAAGGCTTGATTTTCTATTGCTCTAGCTTTTAGTAATGTTTGCCAGTGCTGACGTCGAGATTCTGGCCAGCATGCGACATTTAGAAGTATATCATAGTCATTATTATTACAATTAAATACCGGGAAGCGTAGATCAAAGCATACTGTAAGTAATATGTTAAAGCCTTTATAATTTATAATCTCTCGCTTATTACCACCTGAGTACTTTTTATCTTCTCCTGCATGAATAAATAGATGGTTTTTATCATAAGTGTAGATTTCTTTTTCAGGAGTTACAAAGTAGAGTCTATTTGCTATCTTTGTATCTGTAAATGTAGCAGCACTTCCAACTAGAGCATAGTTTTTACCTTCGACTTGTTTGGACATCCAGTTAATAATGTCTTGTTGAGTACTAGCCTCATTAGTCGGGTTCATTATAAATCCAGTATTAAACATTTCTGGTAAAACTACAATATCAGAGTCGCTATCAATTTGAGCTAATTTTTTTTCTAGGTTATTATAATTTTGCTGTTTATTGTCCCAAATAATATCTGTTTGAATTATGCTAATTTTTAAATCTGACATTTTAAAACCTTAACTATGAATATTTAGTTTATAACATTCAAATTTTAACATTTTTTTAAGCTGTAATTATTATATTTAATTTATCATATATAAAAATATTAAAGTGCTTTTAAAATCATTGACAAGAGAAAATCCCAGGAAGATAATTAAAATTAAATTAATTTGATGATAAGGTGTGGGTAATGAGGAGTCTAAGGTTAAGACTTAGTGTTTTCGTTTTAGTTATTATATTTGCTTTAATATATGGATGCTCTACTTTTGAAGAGCCTCAATATACTAATGGATACTATATTGTAACAATTAATCAAAGCTTCAATGAAGTTCATAATAAATCACTAAAACTTATAAAAAGTGGTGAGGTTCAGGATTCTAGCGGCCATTTTTATACAGTCAAGCTAAATAAAGTGGATGGTAATCGTGCTATAGTTGTTGGAGAAAGTAATTTTGATCCATCTGATTTTATTGAAGTAGCTCTTTATAATAAATCAAAAGATGAAACAAAAATATCAGTGAGATATGGTGAAGATGGGGATTCAATAAAATCATCCGCTTTTATATCATTAGTTCAGAAAAAAACTAGTAAATCGTAATTATTTTGATATAAATTTTCTGATAAATATCTAGTTATTTATTTTTGTAAACTAATTTGACATATTTGATATTGACAAATAAAAGGCCTAATAAGATAATCATTTTATTATAATTTGGGGTGTAAAAAAATGAGACTTTTAAAATCTAAGTTTAGTTTAATAATTTTAGTTGCTACTATAGTAATATTATCAGGGTGTTCAACCTTTAGTGGTAGTAGCTTTAATAATGGTTATTACACTACAACATTAAACCAGAGTTTTGATAATGTTTATGAAGCATCACTAAATATTATCAAAAATGGTCAAACATTTGATTTAAATGGTAGTCCATACGATATTAAAATAAATAAGAAAATGTCAAATGAAGCAGTAATAGCTGCAGAGAGTGATAGTGATCCTGCAGATTTCATTGAAATTGCAATTGAGAAAGAAACAAAAGATAAAACACAAATATCTATAAAGTATGGAAGTGAAGGTAATGCTATTAGATCATCTGCCTTAATTCCTATGATACAAAGCAATATTCATCATCACTAGTATTTAATTTCTTTTTATTGACAAATAAAACTCTCAACAACATAATTATAATTATCCTAATTTAAATAATTTTAAAAATGAAAGATTTTAAATTAAATTTGAAGCTTTTAACTTTAGTTGTTATTGTGACCTTGATTTCTGCTTGTGCTACTAATAATATCAAATATAACAATGAAGGCTACTCTACAGCAAATGTCCATAAAAGCTTAAATAAGGTTTATAGTGAAACATTGAGGTTGATAGAGTCTGGACAGGCTCCTAGTTTAGCAGGTGAAACATACGCAATAAATACAAATCAAAAGAGTGATCAAAAAGCATTGATTTTAGCCGTTAATAATAATGATTCTAATGACTTTATAGAAGTAGTAATGAATAAAATATCCCAAAATACGACGAGTTTAGCAGTGAAATATGGTAAACAGGGTAATTCACTTAAATCAGCTACATTAATTAGTATGATTCAAGGGAAGTAGTAACGAGTTCAAAATGCAAGTATAAATTAAAACTACGGTTCTTTATAAGCTTATGTGAATAGTTTTTTAGAATAATACACTGATTATATCTGAGCTAGTATTTTAGCACCTTCAATTATTGTATAATTTTTTTTGGCAAAACATAGTCTTAATAATCTATTATTAGGATTGTTCTCAAATAGTGATGATAGAGGGACTAATCCTATACCATGTTCTTTAATAAGCTTCGTTGCAAAAGTGTAATCATCTTCATTACTTACCTGGCTATAATCAAGTACTTGGAATGGAGATCCTTGCCACTCAATAAGTTTGAATTTCGATCCTTTTAGCTTATTTTTTAATAAGCTATTTTGTTTTTTATAAAGTTTGTGTAAGTTTTTATAAAATTCAGGATGCTCTAAAATTCCTTCTGCTAATGCTAGTTGCATAGGAGTACATGCTGAGTAAGTTGAGAACTGTTTTACAGCCAGGATATTCTTTATGATATTCTCTGGTGCAATCATTGATCCTTGGCGCCAACCGGTAAGGTTGTATGTTTTACCAAAAGATTGTAGTACTATAAGTTTATCTCTTAGTTCAGGAATTTGTAAAGCACTTGTGAAACTATCTCCAGCATAAATATGCTCATAGACTTCATCAGATATTATCAAAATATCTTTATCTTTAACAATGTTAGCAATTTCTTGATATTCTTGTCTCGAGATTATAGTTCCCATTGGATTATGAGGGGAGTTTAGAAGTATAATTTTTGTTTTATTAGTGATGGCATTTGCAATAGCTTGAATATCAATATTACCATTTGGTAGCAATTTCAATCTAACACATTTGCCTTGATTAAAGTTTGTAATTCCTACATAAGCATCAAATACGGGATCAAACATTATAACCTCATCATTTTTATCGAGATATGCCGAAATTGATGTAAATAAGCCTTCTTGAGCTCCAGCAGTAATGGCTATATTATCAATAGATATATCAATATCATAACAGGTTTTAGTCTTTTGGACTACTGCTCGACGTAAGGCTATAACTCCAGGAATTGGAGAGTATTTATTTTCTCCTTTCTTCATATAGTAGTTGGTACGGTCAATTAACCATTCGGGAGTATCAAAGTCTGAAAACCCTACTGCTAAGTTAACACATTTATATTCTGCCGCTAATGCACCAAAAACACCATAGATTGAGGGTGGTGTGGTAATATGAGGTTTGGGTTGGATCATAAGTACTATTAATATTTTGTGATGATATGTTAAGATCAATTATATTATAAATTTTGCTATCATACTATTTTAAGTTAATAAAGAATATACGAAAGCTTAAATAAGTTGATCATAGGAATAATGCTACTTTTAGTTAGACTAAGGTGTTTTTATGAAGCTTAGAGGATTTCCATATTCTTTCATGTATTTTTCACCAAGTAATTTAGATCCTATATAGTTTAGATGGTTAGAATCTGCATATATAGGAACATCATTTATTTCAATATTACAGAACTTATCATTACATATAGCTTTTTTAGGGTCTATAATAACCATTTCTGGATATTGTTTTTTTAGTTTTTGTATTAAATTTGAAAATACATGTTGTTGTTCTTTGACGAATTCTGCGTTTACCTGGCAAGAGTGCTTATTGAAAAGAAAAGGTAAGCTTTGCTGTTCTAATGGGCATAAGTTACTAATATTTGATGAGAGAGTAGGTGTATCAAGTATTATTATAGGTGTTGCGCCACTATCTATAATCAGTTTTATTGATTTTTTTAGTGATTTAATTGAGCTAGAGTATATTCCTTTTGACCATTCGCCAGCAAGTATTACATACTTATATTTTTTAGTTTTAATTAATTTTGCTATAGCGTGATTTCTATCTGTAACAGATACATATTCAACGACATTCTTAAAGTCATAAATAAAAGGAGTAGTTTTTTGAGAGATAACATATGCTTTTTGTTTTATATTTTTAAGCCAAACACTAACCATAGGAATATCAGATCTTGCATGAGAATCTCCAATTAATAATGTATTCGGTGTTTTTATTTTTTCATATCCAATAGAACATTTATTTATATCTGGTAATTGTTTTGACTCAAAATTGCTAGACGCTATCATAAGGAAGCAATTATTCTTGTCAATGTTTTCAAATCCATATGAGTAAGTTAGCTCATTTTGATTTATTTTAGGCTGGTTAAATCCAAACTTATGATTTATTGATGCTGCATAGAAGCAGATAGAGATAATTAAAGGAATTACCCATAATGCAATAAAGCTTTTAGCAAAGCTAAATTTAAATCTATATCTAAAAGGTTTTTCTACAAGAAAATATGAAAGAGTTGCTAATATTATACTTATTACAAATATTATTGTACATATGCTCTCAGTTTTCTCTATACTAAGATAATTTACATAAGCAATTATAGGCCAGTGCCATAAGTATAAAGAGTAAGAAATTAGCCCTATAGCAACAAAAGGTTTTATAGATAATATCTTGTTAGCAATAGGAGTAAAACTTACATCACTACCTGTATAAATAAATAAAGTAGCTCCAAAGCAAGCTATAATAGTCCAGAAGCTAGGGAACCCTACATTAATAATAAATATAGGGACTATCATTAATATTAAAGCAGCTATAGATAGTATATTAAGGATTAGTTTATTATTTATTACTTTGGTATTTTTATATAATAAGATAGCTAAAGCACAACCAAATAGTAATTCAAAAGCTCTATGAGTCGGAAAGTAATACCATCTCTGAGAGCTTAGCATATAAATATCAATCTTACCAGATAGAAAGACTAAACATGAAAGAATTAGGAGTATTATAGATGTTGCAAAAAGCTTTTTCTTTGTTGATAGTCCAATTTTAAATAAGAATATTAAGACTATAGGCCATAATAAATAGAATTGCTCCTCTACACCTAGAGACCAAGTGTGTAATAGTGGAATAATTTGGGAATCTGCTCCAAAGTATCCAAAATCTAATTTTATAAAGAAGAAAAGGTTTGATACTGAAGCAATTGCACTTACAAGTGATTCAGAATAGTTTTCCAAATCTTGAGGTAGTAATATTAACCAGGCTAAAAAGCTTGAAAATATCAATACAGTAATTAATGCAGGAAGTATTCTTCTTATCCTTCTTAGATAAAAGTTTTTTAGGGAGAAAGAGTTGTTATCTAGGTCTCTAATTATTATAGAAGTTATAAGATATCCTGAGATCACAAAGAAAATATCTACCCCAAGAAATCCTGATTTGACCCAGCTTAAATTAAGATGGAATAATACCACAGATAGAACAGCCAATGCTCTTAATCCATCAATATCTTTTCTATATTTTATATTACTCATTAATTATTGATAATAATTTATCTTTTTATCTTATCTAAAAACTAATAATACAGTTTTTTATATGTTAAATAAAATAAAATAGTTTTGATATGATTGCTAAAACTTTTAAATGTTTATAAAAATTGTTTAGCAGATAAGTGCTTGGGCTATTTTTTTACTTTCTAACAAAATATAATAGTCTATACATTTATTACAGTTTTATACTAATGAGAAAAAAATACTGTTTTGTTTTTGTTATATCAATCTTATTTATAACTTACTTTTTCTTATTAAATTATTTACAACCATTAAGAGCCGATGATTTTGGGAGAGCCTGTACTGATGCACTTAATAAAGGTTTTATAATTTACCTAAGAGGTATTGGATCAAACTATTTCCATTGGACTGGTAGAATAACCGCTCAGGCATTAATATATTTGTTTCTCAACAAATCGTATATTAATGTATTGGTATTTATAATTAATATTTTAAATTCGATTTGTATTTATTTATTCTTGCTACTTTCTTTTAGAATCGTAACTATGGATAAGGGTAAAATTTTATCAAAAGACTTTTTACTATATGTATTTTTCTTTATATACATTTTTTATCAGACAGGGTTTATTGCTAATATACTGTGGAAGACTGCTGCAATTCAGTATTTTTGGGGAATAACACTATTAACTATATTTTATTATTTAACCATTATAAAAGGTAAATCAAATATTTTATTTAGCTTATTTATTGGTTTTTTTATAGGGTTATATAATGAGATATTTGTAGGAGTTACTCTTTTACTCTGCTTAGCTTACTTTATAGATAAGAAAATATCTAAAAAGAATATTAATAAAAGTATAATTTATTTTTTTATTAGTTGTTTTGTTGGAGGCATCATTTTAGTTGCTGCTCCAGGAAATTATGTAAGGTTAGATTCTGCTTCTGCTAAGGTAGATATTTCAATTTTTGGTAATTTTTTAAATTTAATAAGCCAAGTAATAAATAGCCCTGATACTATAATACCTATAGTGTTAATGGGACTTTTCTTAGTTCTTATATTTTCAAATAAGAATGTTTCAAAATATAGAGCATGTATTTATAGTGTAGCTCTTATTAGTTGTATTTTTGTTTTAACACCAGTTGCGAAGTCTTATGCCTTGAATCAAAGAGTACTGCTTATCTATTATGTTATTTTTTTTATTGCGTTTTTTCAGCAGTTTTATAATCATAGTAGTAGTTTTATGGATAAATTGTATTTAAATATAAAGCAATTAAGTTGGCTTTTTTCTATATTATTAGTTATACAGCTTTATTTAATATTCAGTATTTATTTCTCGATATATAAATTTGAGCAAGAGCGTAAAAGAATGATTGTATATTACCATCAGCATAACGTTAGCAACCCAGTCTTACCTATGCTCCCAGAATATTTTGGGCAGACAGTTTATATTAATGATATCACTGCTGATAAAAGCGCATATAATAACATAGCATTTGCTAAGTTTTATGACTTTGAGAGTGTTGTAGGAGTTCCCATAAAAAATTATAATTAAAAAAGATCTTTTAACAGTTCTATAGTTATTTCTTGTTTTTCTTGGGTTTTGCGGTTTTTATATTCTATTAGGTTTTGCTCTAGAAGTCTGTCACCGATTACAACGTGATGAGAGTAGCCAACAAGGTCCGCATCAGCAAACATTACTCCAGGTCTTGCACCACGATCATCTAGTAATACATCAATTCCTTTTGCTGATAGCTCTTGATATAAAGTATCCGCAACCTTTTTGACATTCTCTGATTTGTTGTAATTGATTGGAAGTATAGCTACCTCAAATGGAGCTATAGCTTCTGGCCATATTATGCCTTTATCATCGTGTGATTGTTCAATTGCTGCAGCCATAACTCGTGATACACCAAAACCATAACAACCCATTAATATAGGTTTAGATTTGCCATCTTGGCCAATTACAGTAGCATTCATTGGTTTTGAGTATACGTCTCCTAATTCAAAGATATGGCCAACTTCTACACCGTTTGTTAGTGCTAAAGTACCTTTACTATCAGGAGAGATATCTCCAGCTATTACATTTCTAATATCGGCAATTTCATAGTTAGTAACATCTCTATCCCAATTTACATTTGTATAGTGATAATCATCTTCATTAGCACCACAGCACAAATCTGATATTGCTATAGCACTATAGTCTGCAATTATTTGAATAGGGCAGTTATATATGCCGAGTGAGCCAGGGTTTGCATTGAAAAGTTCAAAAATCTCTTCACGCGATGCTAGGGTATATGGTGCAGATATTTGCGGAAGCTTGTTTATCTTTGTTTCATTTAGTTCATGATCACCTCTTACAACTAAGGCAAAGAAGTCGCCTTTAGTATCTTTAACAACCATAGTTTTTATAGTTTGTTTAATATCAAACTTCATTTCTTTACAAAGCTTTTCTATAGTTTTTATATTTGGTGTATGAATTTTTTCTATAGAGTTTTGAGAATTCGCTTTTTTACTAAGATCAGGTTTTGCATAAGTAGCTAGCTCTATATTTGCCGCATAGTCACTATCATTACTATAGCAAATGATATCCTCCCCAGCGTTTGCTAGTACTTGAAATTCATGGCTATTATCACCACCAATAGCGCCGCTATCTGCTTTTACAGGGCGGTACTCTAAGCCTATCTTATCTAAAATATTACAATAAGTTTGATACATCACTTTGTATGTATTATTTAAACACTGATTATTTTCATGAAAAGAGTATGAGTCTTTCATAATAAACTCACGTGCACGCATAACCCCAAAACGAGGGCGTATTTCATCTCTAAATTTTGTCTGAATTTGATATAGATTTAAAGGTAATTGTTTATAGCTTTTGATAGTATCTCTAGCCATATCTACTATAGGTTCCTCGTGAGTTGGGCCATAACAAAAATCTCTATCATGTCTATCTTTTAGTTTTAAAAGCTCAGGTCCAAATTTATCCCAGCGGTGAGTTTCTTGTAAGAGTTCAGATGGTAATATGCTTGGTAGTAGTAATTCACTAGCACCAGCTTTATTCATCTCTGAACGGACAATTTCTTGGATTTTTTGTAATACTTTTAGTCCCATGGGCATCCACGTATATATGCCTGAAGCGAGTTTTTTAATCAGACCTGCTTTTAACATATATTGATGACTAATAAGTACTGCTTCTTTAGGAAGTTCTTTGGTAGTAGCAATAAGCGTTTGTGTTGCTTTCATAGCGTCTATAATTTTATAAATCAAAATAATGAGCTAAATTATAGCAAAAAAAATGTTATAAAATATAAAAATTGACCTTAGATAGGGAAAGTAAGGAGATATGAAAAAACTAAAAAGTAGCCACTATCTAAAGTCATTTTTATAAACTTGTCAGATTTGCATATGCTATATAATCTTAAAAGATATATAGCAAAATAATCCTAAAGCTACATAATTATATTTTTTAGAAATATTAAATCAAGATATTCTACACCAAAGTTAGAGATAAGGCATCACTGATGAAATTTTTATATCTTTATCAAATGTACACGCGCACTTAGAGCTATTTAGAATTCATAATTTAGAGATAAGAAAGGAGGAGAAAAATATAAACTACTAAACAGCTCTAAGTAAAACTTAATTTATAGTAGCGCTTGAAAAAATTTCGAATTTTGTGGCTCCCCGAGACGGACTTGAACCGCCGACCAATTGATTAACAGTCAACTGCTCTACCGACTGAGCTATCGGGGAGTAACGAGATGTATTATATGACCCTTTTAAAGCACTGTCAATGTTTTTTTGGAAATTTTATAGCATTTTATAATCTTTTATATGATTCTATATTTATGTTAATATACTTGCTAAGTTTTTAGCTAATTTACTTTTAATAAAATGACTAATCAAGTTATACAAAAACAGCAAGATTTAATCGATGAGTTATCTTTTTTTGATGATTGGGAAGATAAATATGATTATATTATTTCACTTGGTAAGCAGTTAGCAGATTTTCCAGAAGCTAAGAAAACAGAAGATAACTTAGTTAGGGGATGTCAGTCTCAAGTTTGGTTTGATAGCAGTATTGTAGATGGTAAACTAAATTTTATTGCAACTAGTGATGCATTAATAGTTTCAGGGCTTATTGCTGTATTGTTACAGGTTTACAATAATGCAACACCTATCGAGATTTTAGAATCAGATACTGATTTTATTCAGCAGATTGGTTTTGGTAATAACCTAAGCTCAAATAGAGCAAACGGTTTAAAATCTATGCTTAATTATATATACGCTACAGCTACTAAAAATCGATAAATGGAAATACTTGTTTGTAGGCCAAAAAGTGATGCTGCTACTCTAGTAGATTTACTTAGTTCCAAAAATTATAATGCTACTAGTTTGCCTACTCTAAAAATCTGTTATAAAACTATTTCTGAACAAATCCATGAGTATAGTTCTGTTATATTTACAAGTAAATATGCAGTAAAAGGATTATTTAAACAATATCTACCCGAGACATTTAAAAATAGAAGATTATACGCAGTTGGGCAAAGTACTGCTAAGCTCTTATCTAGTTATGGTTTAAGTGCAAGCTATCCTAATACTAAGTACAACTCACAAGAATTATATAAATTAATCTCTCAAAATAATCCATCTCAAAAAAGTTTTGCAATAGTATCTGGAGCAGGTGGTAATCAGTTTTTACTAAAAGAGCTTTCTAGAGTAACAAGGTGCAAAAAGTTTGAAGTTTATGAGCGGGTTTTTGAGGATGTCGATCTTTTAACAGCTAGATATAAAGAGTTTTTTTTGCAAAAGAATCCTGAACTTATAGTTGCAACAAGTTTAGATGTATTTAAATCGTTAATTAGGGTTTTTGCAAAAACATCACTCCCAGTTGACGCAATTGTTACCATAACTAGTTCAAAAATGCTAGAATTTGTAAATAAGCATGGCTTTAAAAACACCTTAGAGCTTGAGAAAATAAACAACGATTATATTTATAATAAAATACTGGAAATTACAGAGGCTAGTCAAGATGTCTGCAACAAAAAACACTCATCAGCAAAGTAGTGATGCTAAAAAAACTACTGTAGAAAAGAATGTAAATAAGGAAAAAAAATCTAAATCAGCTATTCTACCTAAGTTTAGCATTATAATATCATTGGTAGCCATAGGTATGGCTGGCTATGTGGTGACTGACTCAATAGTTAAACATAAGGGTGATATTAATAACAAGAATCAACAATATTTGACTCTAGAAAAGCAGCTAAATAAACTTAAACAGACTCAAAGTGATCAAAGTGGTATTTTGAATGACTTAAGTAGTCAAAATGATTCGCAACAAAATAGTATAAAAGCAATTCAATCACAACTCACTACAGTAAATAATCAGTTAGAGATTCCTACTAAAGATTTATATATGCAGATGAGTATCATAAATATTCAGTCAGCTATTGATTATCTAGTTTTAGCAAAAGATGTTGTTGTATTTAGTGGAGATGTTCAAAGAGCAAATGATTTGGTTGGTATGGCTTTTGATAAGATCCAAGCAAGTAAAGTTGCAAATATCAGTGCAAGTGACCGCCAAAATATCAAAAATATTTTAAAAAGCTATGCCTCAAAACAAGATGTTATAAAAGAGTTTGTTACTATTGAGCAACAGTTTGGTAAGTTACAATATATTACACCTAATAATGCTAATTTGGCAAAAGTAACTCAACCAAAAAGCAAATATATGAAACTATTAAGCTCAATTGTGGAGATTCAAGATATTCCTAAAAATCAAACTCTTGTATCGAGCAAACAGGCAAAACAATTTATATCTGATAATTTATACCAATCTTTAATATCTTTGCAAACAGCTATGTATACAAATAATGAGGTGGATATTGTAAAAGCAAAAGCAAACCTTATAAATATTTTAGAAAAATACTTTGTTCAGGATAGTAGTGCAAAAAGCCTCGAAAAAGCTATACAAGATATTCAAGTTAGAAAGACTCAAGATTTAAATAATGCTCTTGATAAGGTGATTAATCAGTTATCAAGCCAGCAAAATGATCTTTTAACTAAAGAGTCTAGACAAAAGTTTAGTGCAAGTAAAAAAGGAAGTAACAAATGATAAATATTATAAAGCTTATAATAGCAGTTATCATAGCTACGATAGTAGGTATTTGGGCGACCAAATATCATGGTTATATTATGCTTGTGTTATCTGACAAAACTATCAAGATGAATTTGGTAGCATTTGTTTTTGTTATAGCTGTATTATTTTTCCTAATACTTTTTGGTGTGAGAATTATTAAGTTAGGTTTTAGCTTCTCTTATCTATTATTCAGTTGGTTTTTTGGCTTATTTACGGTTGATAAGCAAGAGAAGTTTATAGATTTAGTTGCTGATATTGCACTAAAGAATGGTAAGCTAATGAGACAAACAAGTGTTTCAAATCTAGTGAAATTAACACCTAAATATCTAAGAGATTATATCCTTTTTAGAAAATTTGAAATGATAGCTTTTTCAGGTGGGGTAAAAGAACTTGAAAAATCTTTAAAACAAATAAAAAGTGATAGCATCATATATAAATATTTTGAAGTATATAAGTTTTATATGGTTCAAAAGTTAGGTGAAGCTAAGGCAAGAATTTTAGTTTTGCTAGAATGTAATGATAAAAGGTTTTTACCAACTATTGTAAATTTAGCAGGTTCGATTGCATTAGCTGATAAGGATGACACTTTTGCATTAAAAATCTTGGAAAAATATGATGCTTATTTAAAAGCAGATACTGAAGAAAAGCTAATAACACTAGCATTAAAACAGGCAAAAAGTCTTGATAAACTATCAGATATATATAGTAAAGCAGATGCCACAGCTGTTCTAAGTAGAGTATATATAGAGCAGTTAGTAGCATTTAATGAGATAAATATTGCGGAAAAGTTTGCAAAAAAACAGTTCAATAACTCAAATATGTCTGCAGATATGTTAAAACTTTATGTTAATGCGTTGAATATTCCAGTTTCAAAACTAGTGCCTAAAACCCTTGATAAAGCCAATAGTGATTATTATAGTATTATTACATTATTGGAGCTAGCTGTAGTTAAATCAGATAATGTAAGCTTTAAAATGATTTATGACTATATTGAAAGAAGTATTAAAGATCTACTTTCAAGCTCTGAATTAGAAAGATATTCACATGTTTTGTGTAAATTCTTGATTAAAAATGGTGAAGTTGCTGGGTTAGATTTATCAAAGGCTAGATTAGTTTATAGGAATAATTAAATTAAAGGGGTGTTTATGCAGGTTAAAAGATGGTTCTTAAATAATAGCCTAAGAAATTATCAATATCTTTTATTTGATAATGATAATGCAATAGTTGTTGATCCTTTAAAAGCCGATATTTTTGATGATTTTATTAGACAAAATAGTTTGCAGTTGAATACAATACTTATAACACATAAGCATGGTGATCACATAGCTGGAGTTAAGAAGTTAATTGAGCTGTATCCTAGTGCTAAGGTTTATGCATATACTGATAATGATTTATTTAAACCTGATGTCTATGTTAAAGATGGTGATGTAATTGATTTAGGCTTTACTAGTTTTAAAGTGATATATACTCCTGGACATATTTCAGATCATGTTAGCTTTTTATTCGAAAAAGAGAAAGCTCTATTTTGTGGAGATACTTTGTTTAACGCTGGAGTTGGTGGTGTTCATGCTGAAACTGCGGATGTTAATGAGCTATATAATTCATTATTTAAGATAGCAAATTTGGATAAAAATATTAAACCTTATTCTGCTCATGATTATTGGCAAGGTAATTTAGATTTTGCCTTAAGTATCTTGCCAGATGATAAGGCTTTTAATTATTATAGAAAACATGTTTATGATTTAGACGCCGAAGATAAGCCGATAGTTGATTTGGCAGAGGAAAGTAAATTTAATATCTTTATTCGATCAATAGATGATAATGCTCTTAAGCAAGCATTACCTGATTATTCATTAGGTAAGGATATGTTTGTGAAATTACGAGAATTAAAAAATAATTTTTGATTACTACTGATTATCTTGGCTTTTTTCAGCAGAGCTATCTTTTTTATCTGTAGCTGTTTTAGATTCTTTTTTATCATCTTTAGGCTCTATTTTAGTGCGACTAATTTCTCTAGGGAATCCACCGTTTAAGCCTATTCTTTGTAGTTTAATAATATCAGGTGCCATAGCACGTTTACTATCATATGGACCTATATACATTCTAATCCAGTTACCAACACGCTTGAACTTAGGGTCTAGGCCATCTTTTTTCATCTTACTAACATACCACGATGTTTCATTCATATGTCTAAAAGAAGCAACTTGGTATATATATGTGTATTTATATTGAGCTCTTTTAGCTTCAGGCTCTACATTTACACTGACACTATCATGTTTGAGATTGTCATAAAATGTAAACACCATCTTTCCACTAGGAGTATTTTCAGAGAAATCTGGCTTTTGATCTCCATTAGTTTTTTTATCTACTTTGGAGTCTTTTGTGATTTTCTTTGTTTGGCTTTTATCAGCTTGTAGTTCTATTTTTGCTTTCTCTTCAGCCTTAATTTTCTTTAAGTGTTTATTTATAAGTTTTGAAGCAACAGCAATACATAAGAGACATACAATACCTATGATAAGCAATTTCTTCTTCTTATTGAGTTTAGGTTTTTGCGGTTCTTGTGGAACTTCATTCTTTTGTTTTTTAGGTATATCTAATTTCGATAGATCTTTCATAAGCTTTATTTTGGCAACAATTTTTTTACAAACTAAACTATGGTTTAATTTATTAGTGTTATACTAAAGAAAGATTATAATTAATAGTAATATAAAAATATATAGGGTTTTGTTATGAGCTATCAGAAAAATGATAAATTTATTATCAAAGGTTTCCATCAAAGCTGTCCAAATGCTTTTAAAGATAAGATAATAGCGATGGGAGTTATAGAAGGCCAAGAGATGACTGTTATAAACAAATCAATATTTGGAGGCCCTATAGCATTTGAAACAAATTGTGGAATCTTTTCATTACGCAAAAAAGATTTAGACTTTTTAAAATTAGAGAAAATAAACTAGAAAGAGGGGTAAAATGAGTTTTAAAAAAGCATTTTTAGTAACATCAATTTGTGCAGCTACTTTAGCGACTACAAACTTATACGCTGCGGCAGCTACACCATCAAATAAGACTACTACACAAGATACTAGTGTTATAAAGAATACTATTATTAGTAACTTAGATTCCTTATTCCCTTTCCAAGCCAATATTACAGTGGGTAAGGTTGATAAAGATAGTAATGGAGATATTACGGCTTCAAATATTCTAATAGTGAGTAGTAGTAAAGATAATCCTAATATATCTATTGATAAACTAGTTGTTAAAGGATTGAAGGTTAACAAAAAAATAAATAATGATATTTCCATAAAAGTAGAAGGTTTAAAAGTTACAAACTTAGCATCTTCTGTAGCAAGTAGTAATGCAGTTAGTGCAAAGGTGAACCCTAAAGATTTATCTGGTGATGATAATCTTTATAGAATAGCAATGAATACCATAGGTAAAGGTATTTATAATTTTGAAATCAACTATGATCACAGTAATAGTTCATTAAAATTTGATCTTGACTCTACAGTGAATAAGCAAGCTTTTGTTAAAGAAGATATTGAACTAAAAGACTTTGATTTATCTGATACAAGCTTTGATAATGACTTTTTAGCAAGCTTTAAAAATAAAGTAATGAATGCAAAAGTAAAAGATCTAGAGTTTGATGGTAATTTTACTGAAGTCTTAAAAGAGATAACATCTGAGTATTTAGGCAAAGACTATAAACAAACTCCAAGCTTAGATATCAATGGTTCATTAGGTAAAACATCTGGTGAACTAGAGTTTAATGTTGATGGTAATCTAGGTTCACAAAGTCATGTTAAATATAATATAGTTGTTGATGGCATTGACTTAGATAATACTCCGATAAAAGATATGGTGAGTGGGTCTAATGCATTCCTAAAAGATGCATATATTCAAACAAATTCGGCAGATGTTGCTATTGATCTGAATTTTGATAAAAACTCTTTCTCTAAGAAATCACCAATACAACAAGTTTTAAACCTTTTAGGTAAGAAAGATTTAAATATAAATATTACTTCAAATAATAGTTATAAAGATTCAAAGTATAATAATAACTTTAATTTAAAACTTGATGGTTTAGCTAATCTAAGTGCTAGCACAAAAGCAATAGTTAAAGGTAAACTAAGCTTGTTGCCATATGTTGGAACAAATGGTCAAAATCAAAAAGATCTATATAATTGTAATAATCAATTATGTTTGACAGATATTGATTTTAGTTTTGTGAATAATGGTTTACTAGAGAAAGTTGCAAGGTATGCTAATAAAGATCCAAATACAACTCCACAGCAAGTGCTTGGATCATATGGAGCATTACTACAGCTTTTTGCAACTCAACAGCAAGATCAGTTCTTGAGAAAAGTACTGTCATCTTTTGCAATATTCTTACAAAACCCTAAAAACATAAGCATGCATGCAAAAGCTAATAAGCCTGTCAATCAAACAGCGCTATTAAATATGTTAGTTGATGATACTAAGGCATTAAAGAAACATAACCCTATACAACAGAATAATGGGAAAGTAGACCTAAGTAAGTCACCTAATATTAAGCTAATAAATGATATACAAAAGGTGTTTAAAATAACTTTTGATGTTAATAGTTAAGCTTGTAAAAAAATAAACAAAATATTATAGTGATTTAGCGTGTATCAGTGTTGACAAAACTTTTAAATAGGGTAATATATGTTCTTATAAAGCGGGAATAGCTCAGTGGTAGAGCACAACCTTGCCAAGGTTGGGGTCGCGAGTTCGAGCCTCGTTTCCCGCTCCACATACTCTTGCATGTGTGGCTGAGTAGCAAAATGGTTATGCAGAGGCCTGCAAAGCCTTGGACGCCGGTTCGATTCCGGCCTCAGCCTCCATACTGCCCGGGTGGTGAAATTGGTAGACACAAGGGACTTAAAATCCCTCGGAGCTTAACCTCCGTGCCGGTTCGAGTCCGGCCCCGGGCACCATTTATTATATCTTTTATATACTCTTTATAATCATTATTGTTAAATTATGTTCAGCCTCATCTAGATGTTAAAGATGCATACAGTTTCATATGTTATTTAGTAGCTATTTTTCAGCTATATAGATTAGCTAATTCATGATAATAAAACACTTTTGAGTAGCTTTCGTAAGTTCTTATTATAGCCACATAAAAGGGTTAGTTTCATAGAATAAATTAAATATTTCGAATAGGATAATTACGCTACCTACAGATACAATATATGTGTGCGAAAAGTATACTTTAAGATCTGTTTTTGTGTTGAGCAACATCGGAGTATAAATAAATATTATAACAGTAAATATAGAGGCATACTGAAGAATAAGAATGTATTCAGAGGGATATAGTACAGCAGAGATTAGTGGTGGGATAAAGCATATTAGTATTAAAACTAAACTATTTAGATGCTTTTTGGAGTTGTTAAAAATATCACGAATATAATGTGCTAAAGCTATGCTAACACCTATAAAAGACGTTATTATTGCAGTGTGAATAAATAAGTTTAATGCTATTTCGAGAACATTTGATCCTGATATAGCTTTAATCTCTCCTATCAAACCGCTTGGCGTATAGTCGCTTGATAAAAAAAGGCTATGAAAGCTATAAAAGTTATATTGGGGAACTACTCCTAGAGATGCAAAAACCCATACTATATAAATAACTAGTACAATTATACTGCTTATTAAGATATCTTTCTTTATACGTTCAACATTTCCTTTTTGGTATTCATAAATAAAAGGAATTATACTATGAAAGACGAATGCTACTAAAATAGTTGGAAAAGCATATATAATAGAGGATGTTTCTGATGGCATATCACTTAAATAGTTTGTGTTTATATAAAATAACATAATTATTATAGCTATGATAAAAAATATAAACTTTAAAATAACAAGAGCTCTATTTACATAATCACTAATTCTGTAGCTAAATATTAAAGCTCCGAATATTACTATAAAGATAGTTGCAAATATTTCAGTTTGTGACTGGTTTAGATGACTTATACTATCTATATTGTATAATATAGAAGAGCCTTGAGTAATATAGCTTGATAACATTGAGTAAAAGAAAAGTAAGTAGATAACAGTAAAAAATATCAAATATGGCTTTGGCACTCTTGAATACATTATTGATGTAAAATTAGCACCAAGAGGATGTTCTGCGCAGGTATTTAAAAGCTTTATAGCTGCAATATACATTATACTCCACGATAGGATTAAAAGTACTACTGCAGTAGAAAAGCCACAGGCTGCTACAATTAATGGTAACGACAACATCCCTGTACCAGTAGATGTACCAACTATAAGAAAAATCGAGCCAATTGACCTAGAGTTCATATTAAAAAAATAGTTATAAAAATTAGATTTAACTTTAAAACATCATAGCTTATTTTAATGCTAAATTATAGTTCATTCATAGTTATATTAGTTTTGATGTAAGCTTATAAAAGAAAATTCAGTCGATTATAGCGGTATTTATTTATATACTGTTTTATACAATAATAAGTAGCATCATATTTAGGATTAAAGAAAAGTCGATGAATTGTCTCTATTATTGTTAAGTTTAGTAATCTAGTTATTGACAATATAAATCTTTTGATGAGATAAAACTTTTATTTAGAATTTACTAGAATATTGATATTAACCTTGTGTTGAGGTTTAATAAACTTATTTATTAGAGTGTTTAAAGCAATGATTAAAAAACTAACCAATTGCATATTTGTTTTGCTTATATTATTTAACTATGGTTTATCGAATGATAATACAGTTGAATCCTCTATAAATAGTCAAACTACTTCTAAAAGTATAAAACCTAGTAATAATAGTACATTTAATAATCTTATTGTTAAGCCTGTTAGGAACATAGGTATTGGTGTGGTATCTATTGCGATGGCTCCAATAGGAGCATTTGTTGGAGTATTTGAAGGAGTGTCTAAGACTAAAGCCATTTTGTATAATGGAGAACATCATTCTGGGGATAGTGATATAGTTAATATTATTGTAGCTCCTCTTGCAGCAGCAGGTTTAGCCGTGGGGGGTGCTGGTTATATGGCATATAAGCTTCCTCAGGAAACAGCAAAATCTCTTAGTAAAAAAGAAAGTAATTAACCATAGGCTTAATTTATATGTAATTTTTAGCTTAGTGCTTGTTTTAGGTTCTTGATGAGAGTATTTTTATTATCAAAACATTATAAAAGAAATCATAGATAATGAAGTCATTTAACCATAGTATATTTTTGTTAATCATAATAATGTTACCTATATCTGTTTTTGCAGATGGTAATCTTTGTAACCTTTATATAAGAATTAAACCAAGTGTTTACAATGATAAAGATAGGGTTGTATTTAATATGGTTAATACTCAAAAAGATCAAGATTACAGAAATATTGCTTTCTCAGGACAGACTAGAGCTAGCGTAGGAGAGGTTGAGTGTGGTAATGATTATAATATCTATGCTACTGCACTACCAACTCCTAGGCGTAAATTATCTTCACCATCTATAAAGTCAGTATATTCAAGTAATCCAATAGCATTAAATCATGATATTGATATTTATTATCCAGCGGATTTTACAACAATCAAATCGACATCTACAGAAGATGAGACTATTATACCTAAATAAGAGTTATATTTAGTCTTCTTTAGTTGCAAAATCTACTTTTGAAGAGCATTATTAATATAATATTTAAATAGTTTTTGTGGATATTTTCCTATGCATATAAGTGAACGCCGAAAATGGTATATTGGCTTAGGTATTTTCGTAATAATAGTTTTATTATCTCTTTCTCTTTTTCATGCTTCTATATGGTTTAGTGTTGGTTTTATAGCAATTTTAGTAGTAATTGCTGGATATGATCTTTCACAAAAAAGACATTCAATTTTAAGGAATTTTCCAATACTTGGGCATATTCGTTATATCCTAGAGTTTCTACGTCCAGAAATTCAACAGTATTTTATTGCTGATAATGAAAGTGAGAAGCCCTTTAATAGGGAGCAACGTTCTACTATTTATCGTCGTGCTAAGGGAGTCAATGATACAGGTGCTTTTGGAACAGAAAAAGATATATATAAAATAGGATATGAGTGGGTAACACATTCATTAGCCCCAAAACATTTAGATGAAGTTGAAACACGCGTTAAGTTTGGCGGACCTGGCTGTAAAAAACCATATATGGCATCACATTTAAATATCTCTTCAATGAGTTTTGGAGCGCTATCAGGCAATGCTATTATGGCTTTGAACAAAGGTGCTAAACTAGGAGGCTTTTGTCATAGTACTGGTGAGGGTGGTTTGACAGATTATCATCTACAAGGTGGTGATCTTGTCTATCAGGTTGGTACAGGGTACTTTAGTTGTCGTACTGAAGATGGTAAATTTTCACCTGAAAAATTTGCTGAGAGAGCAAATTTAGAAAATGTAAAAATGATAGAAATCAAGCTATCTCAAGGAGCTAAACCTTCTCATGGAGGCGTTTTGCCAGCAGCTAAGATTACTCCAGAGATTGCTAAAATTAGAGGTGTACCTATGGGTCAAGATGTATTATCACCACCTGCTCATAGTGCTTTTTCAACTCCTAAAGAGCTTTGTTATTTTATAAAAGAACTTCGAGACTTATCAGGTGGTAAGCCTGTTGGATTTAAGTTATGTATTGGTAGTCATATTGAATTTTTGGCTATTTGTAAGGCCATGTTAGAGACTGGTATAAAACCAGACTTTATAACTGTTGATGGGGCAGATGGCGGAACAGGGGCAGCTCCAGTAGAGTTTGCTAACCATATAGGTATGCCTTTAGAAGATAGTGTTGTTTTTGTTCATAATGCTCTTGTTGGTTGTGGAATACGTGATGATATTCGTATTGTAGCAAGTAGTAAAGTTGCTTCAGGTTTTGATATGGTAAGACTATTTGCTATGGGTGCTGATACTTGTAACTCTGCTCGAGCTATGATGTTGACTATAGGTTGTATTCAATCTCGCCAATGCAATAACAATACTTGTCCTGTTGGGGTAGCTACTCAAAACCCTCGTTTGGAAAAGGCTTTAGTTGTTGATGAGAAAAAGTATCGTGTTTATAATTTTCATAAAGCAACTATTAGATCATGTGCCGAGATTATAGGAGCTATGGGCTTAACTTCTGCTAAAGATGTTGGACCTGAGAATCTAAAAAAACGTATATCTGTTAATGAGGTTAAATCATATATTGATCTATATGACTTTATTCCTGAGAACTGTTTGGTTGAAGGCGATATTCCAAAGACTTTTAAAAGGTCATGGGAAAAGTCTTCAGCTGATTATTTTTAATTATATTGTTCTGCTGTTTAAAGTATTATTTTGAGTTTATAACTATTATAAACTCTACTATAGTTTAATAATCAATCTGGTGGTGAGTATTTATGAAAAAACTTTTATTAATTATTGTTGTGTTATCTCCAAGTTTTGTATTTGCTGCTACGAAACTTGATAGTTTTAAAAAAATACAAGAATCATTAAGTCAAGGAAATAAATTTACTGTTGTAGTTGATTTTAAAAATTGTTCTTCAAATATAATCAATATGAAGGATATGAATCTGAAAGCTTCTTTTTCACCTAATGCGATAATGTATGAGCCATCTAAAAGTATAAGTTTTTCAGATCTACACTTTACAGTAAATAGTCCTCGTTACAAAGGTAAGCCTATTTATGAGAGTGTCTCATATAAGCTTGACTCTAAAGGAAATTTAGCAATTAATACACAAGTTCTTAATGCTGTTGATTTTTCAACAATTGGTAAAAACTATAGTATAAGTTGTCAAATTAATAAAGGTGTTGAGTTTTATCAACAATAAGAAACTTTCTAGAAAATAACTAAACTTTAGTCTAGGTTTATTTGTTAAAATATCCAATATACATATTGTGATTAGTAAAACATGGCACTATACACCTATCCCTCAAATAAGCTAGAGTATTTAGTTAGAGTTTTATCTAAGCTTTTAGATCTTGAAGAGAAGGATTTATTTAGCCCAACGCAATTGATAGTTGGTAGCCGTGGTATGCAACATTGGTTGAGTATGCAGCTAGCAGGAACACGCGATATTGCTATGAATCTAAAATATGACATGATTAATGGATATATATTAGATATTTGCTATGAGTTAATTAATAAGCACGAATATAAAAAAGCTTATACAAAAGATATCTTGGCTTGGAGGGTTTTTAAGCATTTAGATGATATAAATAGCAATAAACTTGAAGAATATTATAAAAATAGTGATCTAAAAAAATATCAACTATCAGCAAAAATAGCCGAAGTTTTTTCAAAGTATCTAGCTTATCGTCCTGACTGGCTAGAAGCTTGGGAACAAAGCAAGTTTATAAATCCTACTAAAGAGGAGGCAGATGAGATCTGGCAAATGCAACTTTGGCAAAAACTAGTTGCAGAAGTTCCAGAAACTCCATATAAAATACAAACGCAAGCATTAGGGTTATTAAGTAAAGAGAGTTTAAAAAATATAAATATTCCTAATAGCATCTATATTTTTGGGATAAATAGTATTTCAAAGAAAAATCTTAATTTCATATTTGCATTAGCTAAGCACATTGATGTGAATATTTTGTATATTAATCCATGTAGTGAATATTGGTATGATTTAAAGAAAGATAAAATTTCGGCTTGGTTAGGTAATGATGATTATGAGATACAGCCACTTTTGGCAAATTTAGGTCAGCAGGGCAAAGAGTTTTTTAATGAGTTATTAGATAATGAAGAAAAAAATGAGCTAGAAGTATTTGAGAGGTTTGATAAGGATTATTTGAATTTTGCAAAGCTTGAAGATAATAATCAAAGCCAATTAGTTAGTCTACAACGCAATTTACTTGAGCTTAATTGTCAAAACTACTCACAACAAAAAGATATATCAATAAGTATCAATTCCTGTCATAGTCCGCTTAGAGAAGTGCAAGTATTGCATGATAGGCTCTTGGATATGATAAATGATAATCCTGATATTAAACCTCGCGATATTTTAGTAATGTGTCCGAATATTGAAGACTATTCACCATATATTGATAGTGTATTTTCTAGATATGTGGAAGATAAAAAACTACCGTGTTCAATAGCTGATAGAACGTTACTTGACTCAGAGCCATTAGCTGCTAGTTTTATAGAGCTTCTACAGTTACCAGAGAGTGATTTTGAGGTTAATAAAATATTAGATTATTTATCAGTTCCAGCAATACAGCATAAATTTAAAATCTCAAATGAGCAGTTAGAAACGATTCGTTATTGGTTAAAAGAGGCATGTATCCATCATAGCAATGATGGTGAGACATTTTCATGGGGCTGGGGCCTAAAGAGGCTAATGTTTGGATTTAGTTATAGTGATGATAATTATATTGTAAATGATAATTTGATGACTGTACCAATTATCGAAGGTAGTGAAGTAGTTGAATTAGGTGGATTATATGAGTTATTAGAGCTTCTAGCAGCATACTCTGAAGAGTTACTTGAAATTAGGAGCCTTGAAGATTGGCATAGTTATCTTTTAGAGATGTTTGATAATGTTTTTGATATAACTCAAGAAGAACAATATATTGCCAAAAAAATAAAAGATATTATAGCTCGTACAATTGAGACTGCTAAGGAAATATCTGTTGATATATCCATTGATTTATATACGATTAGATATTGTTTAATTTCACAGTTATCTGAGCCAATTATTAATAACCATTTTCTCAATGGTAAAGTCACTTTTTGTTCAATGACGCCAATGCGAAGTATACCATTTAAAGTTGTAGCTATGCTTGGCTTAAATAATGGTAAATTTCCACGCCAAGAGTTAGCAATTAGTTTTGATTTAATGACAAAACTAGGTAGAAGAGCTTGTGATAGAACCAAACGAGATGATGATCGATACTTATTTTTAGAAGCAATATTATCAGCGCGAGATTATTTATACTTTAGTTATCTAGGTAGAAGTGTTAAAACTAATGTTGAGCAACAACCTAGCTTAGTCCTTAAAGAATTAATTAGCTATTTGAGAGTAAATTATAATTGGCAAGATGGGGATATAAAAGAATATCCTCTGCACGCGTTTAGTCCAAAATGTTATACCAAAGAGTACAGAAGCTATGATAATGCTTGGCTTAATTTATTACAGGCAGAATCAAAGACTTTTTATGATTTTAAAAAAACTACCCCGTCTTGCTTACGCAACCGACCCCTTCACGAAGCGAAGGGGAATGCTAATAACTCTGTCATTCCGTCAGGCTTGACCACGGAATCCATCAATTATAGTCATACCCGCTCACATTCGACTCCGCTCAGTGACCGAGAGTATCTCAGTAGTGATGGGATAAATTTAAGAGATTCCCACCTGCGTGAGAATGACAATAGTATTAATATAAATACCAAATTACCACAAAGCCTAACAATATCTAAATTAGTTAAGATTTTTGAAAATCCCTTAAAAGCTTATGCAAACTATAGCTTGGATTTATATCTAGAAGATAACTTTGAAGAGTTAGAAGATACTGAACCTTTTGATGTTAACGGCCTTGAAAAACATAGCTTAAAGCAAGAATTATTAGATGTTTTGAAAGATAATAAAGATGAAAGTTTAACAATTAAAACCGCAAAACTAAGTGGTAAATTTCCAGAATCCATACTTACTGATAATCAGATTGACTTAGAAGTTGAAAATACTCAAAAGCTACTTGGAGCAATGGATTTAGAAAATTATCAGAAAGTTTCCATTAATGAAAGCATCTTAAACTATGAACTAGAGTTAAATTGTCATATTAATGATAATAATGTTTTATTGTATACAACTTCTACATTTAGTATAAAACATAAGTTTGAGTTATATTTGACATCATTATTGGTTGCGTGTCATAAGCAGAGAGATATATTTGCTGTTTATCATTACCTAAAAAAAGATGATAGAGATAAAATATCAATAGAAAAGACTTTTGAAATATCCTGTACTTCATATGCTGCTGCTAAACAGACTTTAGAGCATTACTTTAAATATGCAGAAAAAGTAGTTGCTAAACCTAGTCTTACTTATCTATCTTTAGCTGAAGCAATAATGGAATATGCAAAAGAAAATAGGAAAAAAGATGCAAAACTTATTGAAAAAAGTTATGCAATAAAAAAAGAAGCTTGGAATAAGGTTATTTCTAGTGAAAATAACTATAAATCACTTGATAAAGATGAGTATTTTAAGCTTTTTTATAGTGAATTCCCAATATTAGAAGATTTTGAAGGGGAAGAGATTTATAAAGACTTCTTTAAGGTTATAAATGAAAATTCTAAATAAATGTTACAAAGTGCCTCAGACATATAAAAACATGTACATAAGTTTTGAAATTGCTATAGCTGCTTGCTTATGTTTCTTATTTGGTTTTTATGTCTCTGATCTATTGCATAAAGGACAGTCAATTATTGGAGGTTTTTGGTGTTTGATTACAGTTTCCACAATATTACAGCTAAGTGTTGAAGATTCGTATTCTGCGGCGTTCCAAATATTTGTAGGGTCAATTATCGGAGGTATTACAGCATTTATTTTTACTTTTATTTTTGGCTATTATTATTGGGTTATGATCTTAGCTGTGGCTATTAGTGTTTTTATCACGGCAAGTATTGGTCTTGAGAATGCTGTGAAGATGAGTAGTGCTAATGCTGGAGTGATAGTCGCATTAGGTTTATATCAACCTAATTATTCACCTTTTGTAAACACAGGGTTACGTTTAATTGAGACTTTCAGTGGTACTGCAATAGCATTATTTTTTATCTTTATTAGTCGAGTTTTCAAGATTCGAACTAGTTAACTCTCTAAGACAAGTATTTTTTCTCTTTAAATAAATTACAGTTTATTAGATGTTTCATTAACCTAGTAATTGATAAATATTTTTGCAAAAGTGCTGGAATATGAATTGTAAATATATGATCTTAGTATAATAATCTTATGTACACGTGAACAATATTGACGTAAGGTCAAGAGGCTCCATGTATTTAAACAAATACGAAAAATCAGGCATGTTCTGGGTACCAACTACATATTTTATGGAAGGATTTCCTTATATTCTTATATTTGTAGTATCTAGTATTATGCTTAAGAATTTAGGTGTAGGTAATGCAGCGATTACATCATATACAAGCTTATTTTTATTTCCATCATTAGTTATGCCATTTTTGTCAGTCTTTTTAGATATATATAAATCTAATAGATGGTGGATATATATGACAGAGTTGCTATTAGCATTATTTATTTTACTAATAATCCTAGCACTTAGCAGCTCATCTTTTTTTTCTATAACGATAGCATTATTTTTTCTGCTCTCTATTAATAGTAATACTCATGATATGTCTGTTGATGGTAACTATGTTTCAAATCTTCCTACAGAGAGGCAGTCTTTTTTCTTAGGCTTTCAGTCTGTATTTGTTGTCTTAGGAAAGTTTTTTTCGCAAGGATTCTTAGTTATATTATCAGGTATTGTTTTTAGCTATACACATAATTATTTTATTGCATGGCAAATATCATTAGCTGTAGCCGCTATAGTGACATTATGTCTGGCTATATATCATTTTTTTGTATTACCAGAGAGGCCTAATAGTTATAAAAAACAAAGTGCTAATCCTTTAGTCCCAAAAGAAGGTATAATTAAACGTATATATTTAATTTATAAATCATTCTTTCAGCTTGAAGGAATATGGATAGGGTTAGTATTTATCGTTTTATATAAACTTGGAGAGTTATTGGTTTCAGCAATATTTCCACTTTTTCTTATAGATACTCATGTTCATGGCGGTATGGGTCTAAGTAATGCATCAGTTGGATTTGCTTATGGTACTGTTGTGGTGCCATTTACTATTATTGCTGGATTATTAGGAGGTTTCCTTATATATAAAAAAGGATTGAAATTTTGGTTATTACCTATGGTGTTGATTATGAATATTCCTCATGGCTTATTTATAATACTTGCACATGATCCAAACTTAAGTTACAGCACTGTATTAGTATTTATTATAATTGAAAAGTTTTGTTTTACATTTGCTGTATGTGCATATGTTATCTTTATGATGTATCTAATAAGAAATAGTAGCTATAAAACATCACATTATGCATTCTTTCTTGGATTTACTACATTAGTGCAGATTCCAATACGTGCAGTTAGTGGTTATATTCAAGAATTAGTCGGTTATGAATGGACATTTATCTTTATCTTTTTAATTGTCGTGCCTCTACTGATTTGTGTAAGGTTTATAAAAGTAGATTCTAACTATGGAAAGAAAGGTGCTTAGGTTATAATTATTTTAGTCAATTTATATAATCTCAAAAGGTTTAAGACTAAAATCAATAAGTATGAAAAACCTAGATGCAAAAATAATACCCCTACAAGGTCGCCATATAATCGAAGCAAGTGCAGGTACTGGGAAAACTTATAATATCACCGAGTTATATATTCGCTTATTATTAGAAAAAAAGTTGCTACCTAGTCAAATTCTTGTAATGACATTTACTAAAGATGCTACACAGGAGATTATAGGTAGAGTTGAAGCTAAGATCAGAGAAGTATTAGCGAGCTATACAGATGAGAAAAAAGAATCTGATAGTGAAAATTATAAGCACCTTAAAAGATCGTTGCTTGAGATAGATGAAGCAGCTATTTTCACTATTCATGGATTTTGTAAAAAAATATTGAGTGAGCAGGCATTTGCAAGTGGTATAGAAATGGATGTCTCAATGGAGGTTGATACCTCTGATATCTTACAAAAGGTTATTGAGGATTTTTTTAGAAAAAATATCAATAAAAATAAAACTAATTTTGAGTATCTAAAAGTATATAGCTTACATACTCCAGAGAAGTTTTTAGATAGAAATGGTTTGTTAAATGTTATTAGATCTAATCATCAAATAGTTGTCGATAAACCTATTAGTCTAGATGAATTTAATATGCGTAAAAAACAGCAGCTAGATATTTTTAGTAATAATGAAGATATTGTTGATGACTTTCTATCTAAGCTAGGCAAAGGGGAGCCAGAGGGAAGGCGAGTAGAAGAGTATCATAAAATTTTAGACTGGTTAAAACTAGATGATGAAGCATCATTTCCAGATAATATATCTATAATTACCAATGGAAATAAGATTAAGGGTGCTAAAGTAAAGCCAGTATTTGCTGGTATTAAAGAGTTAAAAGAGTTACAACAAGAGATTAAACAAAAGCAAGCAGCACAATTTATCCAGCAAGCTTGCACTAAAATTCGTAAAGATTTTGTAAAAGCTAAAGAGCAAAAAGGCGTACTAGATTTTGATGATTTAATTACCAAGCTTTGTCAAAGTGTTAAGAGCTCACTAGAATTAGTAAAAACTTTACAAACACAATATCCAATAGCACTTATAGATGAGTTTCAAGATACAGATGCAGAACAATATCAGATATTAGATGCCATTTATCCTTTGAAAAATACTAGTCATTCCCACGAAGGTGGGAATCTCCTCACTAATGGATTAAATTTAAAAGATACCCACCTTCGTGGGTATGACAATAACGATGTTCAGGATGAGAGCAAACATTTGTTACTAATGATTGGTGATCCTAAACAGGCAATTTATGGTTTTAGGGGTGGAGATATCTTTACATACCTAAAAGCTAAGAGTAGTTGCTCAGAAGAGAATCAGTGGAGCATGGATACTAATTGGCGCTCAACTAGCCAGATAATAAAGGCTTATAATCGTCTTTTTTATAAAAAAGATTATGAGCATAAAGATGAGGGAGAACTTGGGGATAATATCTTTAGTGACGGTATTGGCTATCAGCTTGTAAAAGCATCACCAAAAGCAAATGAAAAAGCTAGAGATTTTGAAGATGGTTTAAAGCCAATAAACTATTTTTATTATGACGTATCAGAAGAAGATAAGAAAAATGATATTGATAAGAGTTTATCAGCATGGACAGCAAATGAGATTGTCAGACTATTAAACTCTAGAAAAGTAGCAGAAGATGATATTGCTATACTAGTTGAAACTGGTACTCAAGCCAAAGAAATCCAGCAAGCTTTGAGTAATAAAAAATTAAGTTCAGTATACCTAAGTCAAAGAGATAATGTTTATCATAGTCAAGAAGCCTCAGAAATATTAGCTGTTATGGAAGGTATTAATGAACTTGAGAATAAATCATTACTTAAAAAAGCACTCTCGACTAGCCTTTTAGGTGGTAGTGCGGATAAATTTATAAGATATACAGACGATGAAGATATCTCAGTATGGGATGAGGAAATAGAAAAAGCTAAAAATTTGCGCATGATATGGCATAAATATGGTTTTATGGCTTTTATAATGAAACTGATCCATGAGAGCTTTAGTCAAAGAGATGATTCAAAAGAAAGGACTATTACAAATATATTACACTTAGCAGAGCTTATAAAAATAGCTGAGAATAAATATAAACATCCTAATCAACTTATTAAATGGTATCGCCAACAGATTAAGAACTCATCAACAGCAGAGGGTGAGCTTAGACTAGAGAGTGATGATAATCTTATTAAAATAATTACAATACATGGTTCAAAAGGACTTGAGTATTCAGTTGTTTTTATACCTTTTGCAAGTTATATAAGTTCTAAAAAACTTAGCTTAAATAATGCTAATAAATATTATGATAGCAGCTTAGAGCAGACTGTTTATAAGATTGGTAAAGATGATACGACTAAAAAGCTAGTTGAACAAGAAACTATACAAGAGCTAATGAGATTATTTTATGTCGCGGTAACTCGAGCTGAACATAGATGCTATATTGGTGTGGCTAAATATCCCAATAGTGAGAATTCATCATTAGCACAGTTTTTAGAATATGAGAAAGATGAATGCTGGTTAGAAAAAGTACAAAAAATCACAGCTAATCTAGATAATCAAAGTATGCTTTTAGAGATAAATGATTTTGAAGTTTTAGAGCTAAATAATATAAATAAAACTGAAGTCAATCAGCAGCTTCAAGCTAATGAAATAGCTAAATTAAAAGATGATAATTGGGAGATGTTATCTTTTTCAAAAATATCTAAATCGAAAGCACAAAATACAGCTTTAGAAAAAGAAAATGATGAGTCAGAAGATAGTCAAGTTCAAGAATCACAAGATGAACTAGAGTTTAGATTTACAGCTGTAAAAGGTGCGGATATAGGTAATATATTACATAATGTCTTAGAGCATACGGATTTTAGTGCAGGCTTTATTGATGATGCTCTTTTGCAAGAGCAAATGGATAGGTATAGAGTAGTTGCTGCAGAGGATTTTGATAATTTAAAAACTTGGTTAGAAGAATGTTTAGTTGCAGAGATTAAGCCTATAAAAAATAGTGGCATTTCAGGATTTGATTCAAAATCGTTAAGCTCTAATGAAGATATTCAATATAGCTTATTTGATAATAACGATGAAATACCAAAACAATCTCAGCATAATACAAATGAGAAAAGTTTTTGTTTAAAAGATATTCCAAACTCAAAAACTCTTAAAGAAGCAGAGTTCTACTTTCCAATTGCTAATGAGAAGCTTTATAAGACAAATATATTAAATATCTTGCAAGAATATAGAGAACTTAAAAACTTAAAGCCGTATAGTCATTCCCATGTAGATGGGAATCTTTCAAATAACTACCCGGATCTAAGGGATACCCGCCTTCGCGAGTATGACAATCTAACTAATGTTTCCAATCATAAAATCTTTGGTATGTTGCATGGTTTTATAGATTTAATTTTTGAACATGATGGTAAGTTTTATGTCGCGGATTATAAATCAAATTATCTTGGTGATAAATTGGAAGACTATAATCAGCAATCTATGCAGGAGAAAAACCAAAGTAGTTTTTATGATTTGCAGTATCTAATATATAGTGTTGCGTTAAATAAATACCTAAAACAAAATATTCCAAACTATGAGTTTGAGAAACATTTTGGTGGCGTATATTACTTCTATTTACGAGGTATGAAAAATGGTTATGGAATATACCAAGCTAGACCATCTTTTGAGATTATTAGTAAATTATCTAATTTACTAAATGGAGGTTCTAATGTATAAGAGTTTCCATAAGGCTAAAGAGAGATTAGCAGACATTCAGGCTGTAGATTTTTTCTTTGCTAAAGAAGTATTGGCTTTGATTAATTCTCAGAGTATACGATTAGAGAACGATTCTAAAGATATTTTATTTCACTTATTAATAGGGCTTATGTCAGCATATAGCTTTGGCCATAGTTGTATTAAGATAAAAGATTTAGCAGATAAGACTATTTTTGCTTCTGAGGAAGGTGATGACGAGTTAAAAGAAGGGTATAAGCTATCTAGCTATAAAGAGCTTATAGATATTTTGGATTCTATAAACTATACAAATCTGCCTATTTATTTTGCTAAAGAGTTTGATTCTTTATATATTAAAAGACTCTGGTGTTATGAGGAAGAAATTGCAAAATTTATTAGGCAAAAAACTAGCAAAAACATAGCTTGCAGTGATAATGCTAAATTAAATGAGATCGTATCTAGATTGTTTGAAACTACTGAAGATATAGATTATCAAAAGCAAGCTGTTTTAAATAGTTTTAACTATGACTTTAGCATAATTTCTGGAGGGCCTGGAACAGGTAAGACAACTACTATAGCAAAGTTACTATTAGCCCTACAAATATTTAATGATAAACAGCAGAAAATAGCACTTTTAGCACCTACAGGTAAAGCCGCACAGCGAATGACAGAATCGTTAAGGAAAACCTTGGCTAGTGGCTTAGCTCTTTCAGTCATTCCCGACTCTGATCGGGAATCTCTTAGCTATCTACAAAACTTAGAAGCTCAAACAATACATCGCTTTTTAGGCTTACGTCCAAATTCAAAATATATAAAGTATCATAAAAAATCAAAGGCTCCCTATGATGTGATTATTGTAGATGAAGCATCTATGTTAGATATAAACATTTTTATTAAACTTATACGAGCTGTTAGTGAAAATACTAAACTAATATTATTAGGAGATATTAATCAATTACCATCAGTAGAAGTAGGAAGCCTTTTAGCAAGTTTAACTGTTGATATAACTGGAAATATGCCAAGCTATACGACTAAGCTTCTAAAGAATTATCGTTCGCAGCAAAGTATAAATAATCTTGCAAGTAGTGTATTGATGGGTGAAGTATCACAAGTAGAGCATAAGAGTGAAAATATTAACTTTTATGATTCAAAAGATATGGATAAGCTCCTTAAAAGTTATGCAAATAAATATAAAGCCTTAGAAAAATGTAGTAGCTATAAAGAAGCTTTGAAACTGCTAAGTAAATTTAGAATATTAGTAGCAAATAAAAATCTAGATATTGGTACAGATAGGTTAAATCAGAAGATTGAGAAATTATTAGGTAAAACAATAGGTTCTGACTATAAAGCCAGACCTATTATGATAACGCAAAATAGTTATTCATTAGGTTTGTTTAATGGAGATATTGGTATTATTTGGCCAGACTCTAGCGGTAAGCTTCGGGCGTATTTTGATGGTAAAGATGATAGAGTATTTTCTTTGAATATGCTTCCTAATTATGAAACAGTATATGCAATGACAATTCACAAAACTCAAGGCTCAGAGTTTGATGAAGTTGCCATTATACTGCCTAATAGTGATAATGAAGCTTTAACAAAGCAGCTTATATATACAGCTATAACTAGAGCTAAGAGTAGATTAGATATAGTTAGCCAATCAAAGATATTCAATAAAGTTATAAAAAAATCAGTAACTAGGAATTCAAATATACAGTTTTTAATAGAGAAAAAAGTTATATAAATACTAATCTAATAATAAAAGCCTGCTGTTAAACTTCTTGATGATAGATTATTTTAAGTCACTATTATATAAGTAACTTAAAACAGAGGCAGCTTATGAAAACAGTAAATGTTGATGATTATGATAAACATAAAAAATATCATTACAATAATATACCTCACCTTATTGCAGGATAAATAAGGATTAAAATGATTCAAAATAAAATTCTAATATAACCTCAGTTCGGAATTAAAAGCATTGTAAATTAAGGGTTTAGTAGTGTTTTTAGGTTAAAATAAGCGAA
>NZ_JBGCTX010000023.1:0-34418 GCF_041102755.1 Francisella sp. 19X1-34 | reverse complement strand
ACATTCTGTAAATCCCTTATTGTTATATTTAAAATATATAACCTAATTAAAATTTACACAATTATCTGTAAAGACCCTATTTTTCGTCAACAATTCCTAGAGCAATTTCCATCATGTTTGTAAAAGATTGCTCTCTTTGTTGTGATGTAGTAGATTCACCTGTAATGAAACTATCAGAAATAGTTGCTATTGCGGCAGCTTTTTTACCAAGTTCATTAGCTGTAGCAAATAATGCTGCTGTTTCCATTTCCACCAATCCACACTTATGATTTTTAACTATTTGTTTATAATCAGGATCTTTTCTATAAAATACATCTGTACAATGAGCTTTAGCTACTTTAAGTTCAACTTCCAACCTTTCTGCTGATTTCATCAGTTTTTCATTTAGCTCTTCGCTAGAAGAAACATTACGGACATTTTCACCAGTAGTAATTTTTATATAATCAGATTCACCGTAACTTTCATTAATTAAAACAACATCATAAATTTCTAACTCTGCTTTATAAGACCCAGCTGAACCAACTCTAATGATATTCTCAACATCATAATACTTGAAAAGCTCATAAGCATAAATACCCATACTAGGCATACCCATACCAGAACCCATAACACTTACTTTTTTACCTTTATAAGTACCTGTATAAGCAAACATATTTCTAACAGCATTAACTCTTGTGATATTTTCTAAATAGTTTTCTGCTATATATTTAGCTCTTAGTGGATCTCCGGGCATTATTACAGTTTTTGCAAACTCTTCTTTAGTCGGCGTCTCTATATGAGGAGTAGGTAATGACATATCTCTTTCCTTATTAATAATAATATTTAAAATGCTTTGAATATATTAACATAATCAAAAAACTTTTATTATTCTAATACTAAGTTTATTAGTTAATTATTTTTAATTTATATGAAAAATTAGATTTATACAAGAGATATATTAAATTAAGATTAATTTTTATAGTTTATCTTCTGATGAGCTCTCTTCTGAGTCACTTTGCTCATCTGCAACAGGTGCTATAACTTTAGCATGTTCTTCTTTGGGCTTATAACTATCACCATAGTCTCCAGGCTCACGCACATCACGTCTAGCCATAAGATCATCTACTTGCATAGCATCTATAGTCTCATATTTCATTAGAGCATCTGCCATTGCATGAAGAATATCTATATTTTCCTCTAAAAGCTTCTCAGCTTTTTTATAACTTGCCTCAATAAGTTTACGAACCTCTGAATCAACCTCACGAATAGTAGAATCTGAAAGTTTAGCAGATTTACCACCATTACCTCCAAACGGACCATCATCTTCAACATCATACAAGATAGTTCCCATAGAATCAGAAAGTCCCCAACGAGCTACATAATTACGCGCGATATCTGTAGCTACTTGAATATCATTAGATGCACCAGTAGTTACATGATCATAGCCAAAGATAAGCTCTTCTGCTATTCTACCACCAAATATACTACATAAACGTCCATGAAGCACTAGCCTACTTTGACTGACAGTATCACCTTGTGGCATATACATAGTTACACCTAGTGCTCTACCTCTTGGAATAATACTTACCTTATAAACAGGGTCATGTTCTGGCATTAATCTACCAATGATCGCATGACCAGCTTCATGGTAAGCTGTAAGTTTCTTTTCTTTCTCAGTCATCGCCATAGTTCTTCTCTCAGAACCCATAAGAATCTTATCTTTCGCTTTCTCAAAGTCAGCCATTGTAACTTTATCTTTAGATTCTCTAGCTGCAAATAAAGCAGCTTCATTTACAAGATTTGCTAACTCTGCACCAGAGAACCCAGGAGTCCCTCTAGCTATCCAATCTGCTCTTACATCATCACCAAGAGCTACCTTTTTCATATGTACTTTTAATATAGACTCACGACCTTTAACAGTTGGCAAACCTACATCAACCTGTCTATCAAACCTACCAGGTCTCAATAATGCTCTATCTAAAACATCAGGTCTATTTGTTGCAGCAATAACAATTACACCTTCATTATCAGCAAAGCCATCCATCTCTACTAGCATTTGGTTAAGAGTTTGCTCTCTTTCATCATTACCACCACCCATACCAGAGCCACGATGTCTACCAACAGCATCTATTTCATCAATAAACACCAAACAAGGAGCTTTTTTCTTAGCTTGATCAAACATATCGCGCACACGAGATGCACCAACACCTACAAACATTTCTACAAAATCAGAACCAGAAATAGAGAAAAAAGGCACCTTAGCTTCACCAGCAATTGCTCTAGCTAATAAGGTTTTACCAGTCCCTGGAGGTCCAACCATCAATACACCTTTAGGGATCTTACCACCAATTTTTTCATATTTTTTTGGCTCACGTAAGAAGTCCACGATCTCAGCGACTTCCTCTTTTGCTTCATCAACACCTGCAACATCTTCTAAAGTTACTTTTATCTCATCTTCACCAAGTAATTTTGCTTTACTCTTACCAACTGAAAAAGGACCTCCTTTACTTCCGCCACCAGCTTTTACCATCATATATATGAAAAAGCCAAATATAAGCAACATTGGCAGCCAATTTAGTAAAAATGCTAAGAATAAATTTGGTTTTTCTGGAGCTTTAGCCTTGATTGTAGCTTTACTATCTTCGAGCTTATTAACCAAGCCTCCATCTAAAAGTGGTGCATAAGTTACAAAACTCTCACCAGAGCTAGTTTTACCTTTGATTGTTCTTCCATCAACATCAACCGAGCTTATTTGATTATCTTTTAATTTCGATACAAAAGTAGAATAATCTAAACTATTGGATGATGAACTTGTATCATTAATACCATTGAAAAGCAGCAACATTCCACCAATGATTAAAACCCAAAAAATAATATTTTTTATCATATTATTTTTATTATCATTATTTTGTGCCATATGATTATTTTTATCCTATTTCTCTTTGAATTTCTAAAACCTAATTTTGACTAGTATACTATATTAAAAAAATTGCCTATTAGCTAGTCGTTTTATTAAATAATTGCATAATAACCCTATCATATACAACAATTAGAGCTAAAATATCCTACATATAATTGTAACTTTTAATAAGCTCTTACTCAACAAATGAACAACGACAAAATAGTAGCCTACACCATAGGGCTAATCTTACTTATTGAACTAATTGATGGATCCGCACTAAACACAGCACTACCTCAAATTGCTTATGATTTACATGTAAACGCTATAATATTAAAAGTAGCTATTACAGTATACCTTCTTACACTAGGGTTATTTATCCCTGCTTCTGGTTGGATATCTGACAAAATTGGGAGCAAAAATCTACTTATAATTTCAATTGTTGGTTTTACAGTATCTTCAGTAGCATGTGGTTTATCTACAGGTATTATTAGCTTAGTTGTTTTTAGAGCTATTCAAGGAATCTTTGGAGCATTCACTGCTCCTGTTGCAAGACTTGCTATGGTTAAGATTTTTAAAAATGACATGCTTAAAGCCATGTCTTTTATTGCAATTATCTCAACTTTAGGGCCTTTAATAGGTCCTCTTGTTGGAGGTGCTATTACAACTCATTTAAGTTGGCGTATGATATTTTTTATTAATTTTCCTATTGGTCTGGCCACACTAATACTAATTTATTTATATTTACCAAACATTACTTCATCTCAAGTTAGGAAATTTGATTTAAAAGGCTTTATCATTATTGGTGTATCAATAGCTTTACTTATGTTTTTTATTGATCTAATAATAGATCCAGAAATTTTACCCCACTTAAAATGGCTACTACTTATAACTTCGATAGTACTTTTTTTCTTGTATATAAGACATGCCCTAGCACTAAAAGATGATGCTGTTATAAATATTAATATATTTAGAAATAACTGCTTTAGATATTTCACAATAATTAGTTCAGTAGTTAGATTATTTGTAATGGGAGTATCATTTTTATTACCACTTTATTTACAGATAAAGCAAGGATTTAATGCATTTGAATCAGGTTTAGCAATAATGTGCTTCCTTGTACCATCATGGTTTGCAAAAAAAATAGTTAAAAAAGTTTTAGCAAAGTTTCATTACTATTATTTTTTTATATTAAATATATGCATAATGACTATTAGTTTTTTATGTATGAGCTTTGCTTTACTACATTTTAACTTGTTAATATTTTCAATTTTATTGATAATAATTGGAAGTTGTTTTGGTATGTTTACAATAGTATGTAATGCTGGAATATATAATTCCATACAAGAAGATAAATATATGAATCCTGCAACTATTATAAATAGCTCGATCATCCAACTTAGTAATGCATTTGCTATATCTTGGGTTAGTGTTGTACTAGCAACCTTATCAGGAATTACTCACATAAACTTTAAATCAGTGATCTCTACATCTGCATTTTCCTGGGTCCAAATCATTTATTGTATAGGGCTTTTAGTAGTTCTAGCTTATGTTATATTAGGAAAACCTCAAGGTTTAAAAAGTATCAAAGCCACATAATTTATTAATTTAGAAAAGACGTACAACTTTATATCTACAATATTCAATAACCATAATTAATAAAGATTTTATTGTATTGTTTAACTTTAATTAGATTCACTGATTCTAAAGACTTTGTTTTCTCTTACTAGTATATCTATATTACTAATATCTTTGCTAAGGTAGTCAAAATTAGTATTTTTTAAAATAATATAACATGCAGTATCATTTAAAGAAAAATCTTTAGTTTCATTAATATCTAGATCTTGATCCTTTATCACTTTACTATTTAGATAAGAAGGTAAAGCTCGAATATCCTTAAGATCTAATTGATCGTAACATATATTGAAATTATTGAGGAAATATAAAGCATAACTACCTTCTGTTTGTTTAACATCAACAGGTAAATTAAGCAATAGCCTGCACAAAGCCTCCTGTTGACTAGTACCACAAGATTCCTTTTCCATATAATTAAAGCATCCTGAAGCACCTGAAAATCTTGGATTAAGTTCAATTAGATAAGGTATTCCATCTTGTACTTTTATTTCTGTATGTGCAAAACCAGTTTTTACGTCTAAAATATCTAATACTTTTGATACATACTCCTCTATAAAACTTAATAATGATGGATCATTAACAATTTCTTGAAACTTATATAAAAATTGCCCATTTTGAACATTTTTACTATATTTAGAAACTGAAATTAAATGATGTTTACCTTTGTAACTAACAGTATTAATAGCATATTCATCACCAGATATATATTCTTGAATAAGAGCTGTCGTTTTATGTCCATATACGCTATCTTGCAATAAAATCTCTCTTATTTGTTTAACTGATTCATCTTTATTAAAACACTTTCTTACTCCATATGAAGATGAACTATATGCTGTAGGTTTGACAATTATAGGATAAGTATATTCATCAATATCAAATTCTTCTATATTGTCAATATAAGATTGATTTTGTGCTGGAAGGCCTGCATTTTTTAAAGCTTGTATCATTTGAAACTTATCAAAACGTAGAAAACTCGTTTTATAATTATTTTCTAAATCAGGACAGAAGTAATTATTTAGTCTATCCGAATAAGCTACTGATGAATCTGTTCCACAAATTACTAATGATATTACATCTGTATTGCCTAATTCATTATTTATTAACCTAACATCTTTTTCAAAGTCTTGTGTACTTAGCAATGATTTATAAAAAAGATCTGCTGTTATACTATTTTTAAAATATGGTATATCTATCTCCTTTGTCCAGAATGCAAATACCTTGAATCCATATTTTCTAAAAATTTTTACACTATATTCTGTTGAAACAAGAGGGTCTACTATTAGTATAATATTTTCTTTATCTGACATTTTTATTCCTTATTTTTAATAAAATATTTTGTTTGAAATAGTCAACATTCAAAATTACTGGAGGTAGCAAGCTTAAAATAAGAACTTGCCACGATAGATTATGAAAAACTAAGTCTTCGCTTATAAAAGTTAAAAAAGGCATAAAAGTTATAAAAAAAGAATGATTCATAGCACCTATTTTCGATATACCTATTTGAGCTAAATATAATGGAAGGATAAGTGTTAATATGCTTAAAATTATCATATAAGGTATTTGTTCTATATTAAATATTACGTTCGAATCTAAGAAAACAAAAACCATACTAATAATTACCAAGAGATAGAACCTAATACATAAAACATCTAATGAAGAGAAATTATATTTTTTATTTAAAGTTTCAGATTCTTTAAAATAAAAATAAGTAGCAGTTCCACCAATCAAAGAAATCACCCCTCCTTCAACAATATGAATCTGATTATAAAATTCAATAAAAAATATTATTACAACTATTAAGATAGAAGTGATTTTTTTTAGCTGCCTATTTAATATTCCGGCAGGCACTGCAACAAATAAATAACAAAGCAGCATAAAATCTGTAGCTCCACATAAACTTACGGCAAAAAAATAACAAAACCACATAATTGTAATCAATGAGTTAACTCTTACTACACTTATAATAAGATCTTTATTTAGCAACATTGAATATACTATTTTTAATCGTTTTATATTTAATGTATTAAAGAAAATTATCGCAAATAAATTTGTACATGCTAATACGTATATAACAGGAATTTTTTCTATGGCATACTCGGTTAAGACTATAGCCATAACACTCACTAATATATATAAAAAACTATACTTCATACAACTCCTTGATTAGTAAATTAATAAAAACTCTTCTCTAGAAATAACTAAAGTTACTTCTTTAAGGGCATAATGAATTCTAAGTTTTTTTATAGGGGAATTATTTAACTTTATATAGCAATATTACTAATAATCTGATTTAAAATGATTGTTCACGAGCACTTATTTTAATTGGTTCACTTTTGGCTGGAAAAATTCCTATAAGAATTGATATAAAGATATAGAAAAATATTGGAAATAACTTTAACAATAATTAAAGTAGATCTTTTAGATACTTACCTGTATATGACTTATTACACTTAATAATATCTTCAGGAGTCCCTTCAAATATAATCTGGCCACCTTTATTGCCCCCTTCTGGTCCTAAATCAATAATCCAATCAGCCATTTTAATAACATCTAGATTATGCTCAATAATTACTACTGTGTTACCTTTATCACGTAAATCCATAATTACTTTTAGAAGTTGATGAATATCATAAAAATGCAAACCTGTAGTTGGCTCATCAAGTATATATAGAGTTTTACCAGTTGAGCGTTTAGAAAGCTCTTTAGCTAGTTTCACACGCTGGGCTTCACCACCTGATAATGTCGTTGCACTTTGACCTAGTTTGATATACGATAAGCCAACATTTACCAGTGCTTGAAGCTTAGTTTTAATACTTGGAACAGCATCATAAAATTCAAGAGCATCCTCAACAGTCATTTCTAACACTTCGTAGATATTTTTACCTTTATACTGTACTGATAATGTTTCACGATTATAGCGTTTACCTTCACAAACATCACATGCAACATACACATCTGCTAAGAAATGCATCTCTACCTTAATAACTCCATCACCTTGACACGCTTCACATCTTCCACCTCGAACATTAAAGCTGAATCTACCCGCTGTATAACCTCGAGATCTTGACTCTGCTGTAGCTGCAAATAACTCACGAATTGGTGTAAATACCCCTGTATATGTCGCAGGGTTTGAGCGAGGTGTTCTACCAATTGGTGATTGATCAATATCAATAACTTTATCTAGATGATTAAAACCTTTATGTGATTGATATTCCATTGGTACTAAAGTACTTCTATTTAATAACCTTGATGCTAAAGGATATAATGTTCTATTTATAAGTGTAGATTTACCAGAACCTGAAACTCCTGTCACACAAGTAAGAGCTCCTATTGGAATTTTTAGATCATTACCCTGAAGGTTATTTCCAGAAGCTCCTTTTATTTGTAAGTACCTATTTTTACTTGCTTTTAAGCGTTTTTGAGGGACATCTATTTTTTTACGTCCACTTAAGTAATCTGCTGTAAGAGATTTCTTATTACTAACAATTGTTTTATAACTTCCTGCAGCAACTACTTCTCCACCATGAACACCTGCCATAGGTCCCATATCAATTATATAATCTGCTTGACGAATAGCATCCTCATCATGCTCAACAACTATTACTGTATTTCCCAGACTTTTAAGGTTATGCAAAGCATCAAGCAAACGTTGGTTATCTCTTTGATGAAGTCCTATAGAAGGCTCATCTAATATATACATTACACCAACAAGACCCGCACCTATTTGACTAGCAAGACGAATACGCTGAGCTTCACCGCCAGAAAGAGTATCTGCTTGCCTAGCAAGGCTTAAATATTCTAAACCAACATTTTCTAAAAACTGTACTCTTAGTTTAATTTCTTTTAGCAGGTTCTCAGCAATTACTTGTTGCTGACCAATAAACTCTAAGTCATCTAACCAATTTAATAAATCTTCTATAGACAAAGCACAAACATCTGCAATATTCTTATCAGCTATAAAGATATTCCTAGCATATTCATTAACTCTAGCACCATTACATGATTTACACGTAAGATTGCTCATTAATTCATAAAGATCTTTTTTGACCATATCTGAATCAGATTCATAATACCTACGTTCAAAATGAGGAATAACTCCTTCAAAGGTTTTATTTCTGACTTGTCTACCACCTCTGATTGAGTCAATAGTCATCTTGATCATCTCATCACCTGAACCATATAAGACTATATCCTGGATTTTCTTTGGTAACTTTTCAAATGGTTCCTCTAAAGAGAATTTATAGTGATCTGCTATAGATTCTAGTTGTGAGTAATAGTATTGATTTGCTTTATTCCATTTAACGATGGCACCACTTTTTATCGATAAACTTGGGTCTATAATTATTTTTTTCTCGTCAAAAAATTCTTTAACTCCTAGACCATCACAGCTACTACACGCTCCTAGAGGACTATTAAATGAAAATATTCTAGGAGATAGCTCTTTTAGAGCAAAATTACATAAAGGACAAGCATGCTTTGATGAAAATAAAATATCTTCAACATTTTCATCACTCATATTAACTAACCTAACAATACCTTCTCCTAGATCTAGAGCTGTTTCTATAGATTCTGCGATTCGCTGTTGATTATCTTTTTTGGGCTTAAATCTATCTACAACAACATCAATGTTATGTTTTTTATAACGATCTAACTCAGGATGATCTTCATCAAGGTTATAAAACTCATTATTAATTCTTACTCTTATATAACCTTGAGCTAATATCTTGTCTAATAATGTATGATGAGTACCCTTTTTCTCTGAAACTACTGGAGCTAATATCATCAGCCTAGAGTTATCATCAAACTCTAGAGTTTTATCAACCATTTGACTTATTGTCTGAGCCTTTAATTCTATATGATGAGTTGGACATCTAGGAGTTCCAGCTCGAGCAAAAAAGACTCTTAAGTAATCATATATTTCAGTAACTGTCCCAACCGTTGATCGAGGGTTATGAGAAGTTGTCTTTTGATCGATCGAAATAGCCGGTGAAAGCCCCTCTATATGCTCAACCTCTGGCTTATCCATCATCGATAAGAACTGTCTTGCATATGATGATAAAGACTCAACATATCTTCTTTGGCCTTCAGCGTATAGTGTATCGAATGCTAATGATGATTTACCCGAACCACTAAGTCCTGTAATAACAGTTAGTTTATCTCTAGGTATTTCAACATCGATATTTTTTAGGTTATGGGTTTTTGCACCCTTAATGATAATTTTTTTCATAGAAAATTTTATAAGGAACCACCAATTGTAGTAAGTATAAGCACTTATACATAAAAATAAATTTAATTTTAGCTACTTATCTTAATAGTTTCACAAAAACTTTATTTTAATATTTAAATCTGCAAGAAAAACATTAATCATAAGTAACTTTGAAGTAGTAGACTTTTATCTATATTCCACTTCTACAATTTCGTAAGTTACTTTTCCTTTTGGCGTATCTAAAATAACTTCATCGCCTTCTTCTTTTTTTATTAAAGCACGAGCAAGAGGTGCTGCTACTGATATTTTATGATTATCAATACTTGCTTCATCTTCACCAACGATCTTATAAGTTGTTTCTTCTTCAGTATTTACATTCATAACAGTAACTGTTGAACCAAAAATAACCATACCATTAGCAGAAATTTTTGTTACATCAATAATTTGAGCATTTGAAAGTTTTGATTCGATATCTTTTATTCTACCTTCAATAATACCTTGTTTCTCTCTTGCAGCATGATATTCAGCATTTTCTTTTAAATCACCATGATCACGTGCTTCAGCAATAGCTTCAATAATATTAGGTCTTTCAACCTTTTTAAGTTGATCTAACTCTGCTCTTAAAGCTTGTTCTCCTGCTGGAGTCATAGGTATTCTACCATTAGTCATTGTTGTATTTCTCCTCTAATCAATAAACATAAAAACTATCCACAAGTATACAGTCCACCACCTTCTTTAGTTTGACTATCTGTATAAACAACTCTGCCTACTAAGTTAATAACCAAAGCTGCTTGGTACTTGTTAGATTTATCACAATACGTGATATTTCCATTTCCTGTTGCCATAAACCCATTGGGACTAATTTTCACATAGCTTGGGCTACCTGATAAATTAACAAAGAGGTGTCCTCCATGCCCTTTAGGTAAATTCGCAATTATCTTATCATTTACACCATTATAGATATCTGTACCATCATCACTCTCAAAAGCAACAAGAGGCTCATCATTCCATGATGTTGAATTTAAACAACCAAAGCTATTCTCGTCTAACTTACCATTTGAGTCAAAACTATCAGGTGTCGCAGCACAAACAATAACCGTTTTATTATCTGTGCGTGCCTTTATGACAGCAAATTCAATCATTTTTTGTAAGTTAGTAAGGCGAGTTTCAGCAAATGTTTTATAGTAAAAGGTAAATGAGCTAATAGCAGCCATCATAAGTATTGTCATAATAGCAATAACTACCATAACTTCAACTAATGAAAAACCTTTCCTTTTACAAAAATTCATTTACTAACTTCTAACCTTAGCTATAAGTCGCTTAGTTGAATCATCTAAATTTTTATATTCATCAGATGAGCCATCGCCCATAGCTTTTAAAATATTCTTTCCTAGCTTCTTACCTAGTTCAACTCCCCACTGGTCATAACTATTAATATCCCATAAAACACCCTGAACAAATATCTTATGTTCATATAATGCTATTAGCTGTCCTAATGAATATGGGCTTAGCTCTTCCAATAAAATAGTTGTGCTTGGCCTATTACCTGGTATTACTTTATGAGGCGCTAATTTTTTAGCTTCAGACTCACTTAAACCAGATTTTAAGAGCTCATTATAAACCATATTATACGATTGTCCAAACATTAGTGCTTGAGACTGGGCAAAACAGTTAGCAAGTAGTGCTTGCTGATGATTTTCATAATTATGATGGCTGTTTGCAACAGCCACAAAATCTACTGGGATAAAAACATTGCCCTGATGCAGTAACTGATGAAAAGCATGCTGTCCATTTGTACCAACACCTCCCCAAAGAACTACTCCCGTTTGATAATCAACAGTTTGCCCAAGTAAGTCTACAGATTTACCATTACTTTCCATATCAGCCTGCTGAAGGTAGTCTACAAAGTAGCATAACCTCTCATCATATGGCAACAAAGCCTGGGATTGACTATTATAGGCACATGAGTAATAGCTACCTAATAGCGCCATTATCACTGGGATATTTTTGCTAAAATCAGTTTCTTTAAAATGCTTATCTACTGAATACGCACCATTTAATAGTTTCTCAAAATTATCATAACCTATAGCAAAAGCTATCGACATACCTATAGATGACCATAGCGAATAACGACCACCTACCCAGTCCCACATTTTATAGCAATGCTCTAGATCTATACCAAACTCTTTGACCTTATCTAGCTTACTTGATATCGCAACAAAATGATTTGCTACAGCTTTAGAGTCTTCATAATGATCAAGTAACCACTCTCTAGCTGATATAGAGTTTAAAAGAGTCTCTTCTGTAGAAAAAGACTTTGAAGCAACTATAAACAAAGTAGTTTCTGGATCAACAACATGCAAAGCTTGTAATAATGAATCAGCATCTACATTTGACACAAAATGCACTTTAAGCCCTGTACAATGATAAGGCTGCAAGGCTCTGACTACCATCTTAGGTCCTAGATCAGAACCACCAATACCAATATTTACAATATCTGTAATTTTTTTACCAGAAAAGCCTTTCCAATCACCTGACACAACTTTTTCAACTAATTCTCTTACACGTTGCTTTTCTTGCTTGACTTCCTGACGAATATCTTGGCCATCAACAATCAAAGGAGAATTTGAAAAGTCACGCAATGCAGTATGTAGTACAGCTCGATTTTCTGTAGTGTTAATCTTTTCACCAGCAAACATTTGTGATATTTTTTCTTTCAACTTTGAATTTTCAGCTGAATTTATTAAATCTGTAAAAATAGATTCATTAATAAGATTTTTTGAAAAATCAAAATATATACCATCATGATTCAGAGACAACTTATTAACTCTCTCACTGTCTTTTTCAAATTCTGTTTTTAAATTAACATCTTGTTGCTTTAGCTGTTTTTTAGCTTCATTACAAAATAGCATTTAATCTATCCTTATATTTTGCATGCGATATAAACAATAAAATATCTCCAGAAGAATATGATATGCTAACCACATCTTCTATAGCATAATTTCTTGCACCTGTACTAGTATCTATACTTAAGCTTTCCCCGCTTAAAGGATACCTTAAACCATTATAATATATATCTTGTGCAGATCCAAAAGGCATCACCGAAAACATTCTGCCTATTACCCCTGTTATAGAAAATTCCTTTGGTATAAAAAAGTATTTAGAATATATATCAATAAACTCTATATTTATTTTTTTCATATAGTTTTTAGCTATAGAGATGTTACATAAAAAATGATCCATTTCTCCTTCAGAAGCCCCGAATACAAAAACTCTTGAAATACCTTGCGAAATTACATAATTAAGAGACTTTTCAAAATCAGTAGAATACTGATCTTGATCAAGCAAAAATAGATCATCTTCAGATATTACAAATGAATCAAAATCACCGATTACTTTCTTAATTTTCGCACTTAATTGGCTAGATTCTCTTATTTTATTATATGCTCCATCTGCACAAAAAATATCTAGATCACAAAAATTATCTTGTATATATCGCTCACAAAAAACTAAATCAACTTTACCATTTAAAAAAAGTATAGCTTGAGACATATCACTCTCACATTATTATATTTCAAAAATCATTAGACTACATTTTAAGCTTAAATGTGGTTGCTTTCAGACAACTTCACACGGTTATATTTCTAAACATTTTTTACTGTCCAAGAAATTTAACAACTCTTGAGTGTAAAACATCCATCTCTTTAGGAATAAGTTTTGAGAAATTAATAAATCCATGCACCAAACTATCAAAATGATAATGCTGCACCTCAACATCATGCCTAAGAAGCCTCTCAGCAAACAATAGTCCCTCATCCTTAAGTGGATCATAACCTGCTGTCATAACTAGAGTACGAGGCATATCTTCTAGTTGTTTTATGTAGAAAGGAGAAATCTCTGGAGAGCGTCTATCCATTCCTTCAGGAACATATAATTCAGAGTACCACATAGTTTTTGCTTTAGTTAAGATATAGCCACTTTCAAAATCATCTAATGATTTAGTTGGCATATGAGATAGATCAACTGATGGATATAAAATAATATTATTTGCTACTTTTACTTTATCTGCTTGTAAAAGGTTATGTGTAGCTAATAGAGTTAAATTAGCTCCAGCACTATCTCCCATTAAAGTAAATCCTTTTCTTGATATACCAAGCTTCTTAGAGTGTTTAAAAACATGTTCAGCAACATATTCAACATCATTTAATCCTGCAGGGAATTTATGCTCTGGAGCTAGTCTATAATCTACAGAGAAAACAACTCTATTAGTTGTCAAAGCAAGCTTTCTACAAAAAGCATCAAATGAATCTAAAGTTCCTGAAACAAATCCTCCTCCATGTGAAAACACTATTGCCTTTAGTTTTTCCTGGGTATTAGGAGTATATACTCTAACAGGGATACTATGACCACCCTCATGAGATATCTCAATATGTTCAACATTTTCAATAGGTTCTTCCACATAGCTATATAAACTTAATGAAGCAGCAGCTTTTCTTGTAGCTTCAATATCTTTGCGATTTCCTTCGCGATCATATTTACCAATAAACGTAAGTAAGTCTTGAAGCTTTGCAGGAATTGCTTTGATACCACCATATAGGTCTGGAACTTTTTTAAGAACTTCTGCTTCTCTCGCTTTCTCATGTTTTGAGTTATCTTTTGCGATAACTTTTAACCAAGCTTTTTTACTAGGAGCTAAAGACTCAATTGGTGTAGATAGATATCTTGCAATTCCAAGTTCATGACAGTCATTTTCAGCATAAAACGGTAAATTATTCACTAACCATTTAAGTAACTTTTCTGCTTTTAAGTTATTAGTTTCTCGGATCTCTAAAACATTATACAAATTTCTAACATCATATGACCACGGCACATAATCAACAATAAAATTACAACTTATGTAGTTAAGCCCCGCTTCTCTTGCTAATGCAAACTCTGGAAAAGCTGTCATTCCAATGACACCTCCTCCCATACTTTGGAAACATTTAGCATCAATTATGGTAGGAAATTGAGGTCCTTCAATACAAACATAGCTTTGCTTAAAATGAATATCAAAATCAAACTCTTCTTTTTTCTCTCTAATCTCTTCAGCAATACTCTCTGTAATAGGCTTTGATAAAGATACATAATTTAAAAGCCCTTGTTCACAGAAAGTAAATTCTCGTAAAGATTTTGTTCTATCTATAAACTGATACGGAATTACCATATCACCAGGCTTTAATTCATCTCTTAAGCTTCTAACTGAAGATAATGCAATAATTGAAGTAGCCCCATATTTTTTTAGAGCATAAATATTAGCTTTATAATTTATCTGATGTGGTAATATGCTTTCTTCTAAGCCTGTCCTATTTAAAAATAAAGCTTCTGTACCTTCTATTTTTATTTTAAACAACCCATTTGAACATAGCCCAAAAGGAGTCTCTCTAGATAGTTCTTCTATAATCTCAAAATCATCAAAAGATTCAAAACCACTACTTCCTACAATTGCCCACATATTTATATATACCTAAAATCTTGTTTCTATAATCTTATTATCGCCGCAAAAAAGCACAATTTTAAACTTATCTCCAGCATTTACCACACCAACGCCTTTAGGTGTACCTGTCATTAACAAATCATTTTCACATATTGAAATATCACTATCTCTTAAAAACTTAACAATCTGCTCAGGTTTATACATCATCAATTCATAATTACCATGCTGAATAAGAGTGTCATTTTTATATGCTTTAAAACTTAACTTGGATATATCACTCTCAGATATCTCAACAAAATCACTAATTACAGCACTATTATCAAAAGCTTTCGCTAACTCCCAAGGTAATCCTTTAGCTTTAAGCTTAGATTGTAATTTTCTATCTGTTAAATCCAGTCCTACACCAACTGCTTTTATGTTAGAATTTTTATCAAAACTAAATACTATCTCACATTCATAGTGAATTTCTCTTTTATTTGATAGCTTCAGTGTTTTAGAAATACTTGAATTTGGTTTTAAGAAAATTACTGGATTTTCAGGGATTTCATTATTTAACTCTTGAATATGCTCAACGTAGTTACGTCCAACACATATCACTTTTGATTTTAATATATCTATATTCATAATACCTATAGCTTGAAGTCTTCTCCCAAGTATACTTTTCTAACAGTTTCATCTTCTAGTACTTCTTCTGGCGTACCAGCTGCTAGCATATTACCAGCATTCACGATATATGCCCTTTCACAAATATCAAGCGTCTCACGTACGTTATGGTCAGTAATCAATACACCAATACCTCGATCTTTCAAGTGACGTACAACTTCTTTAATTTCTATTACAGAAACTGGGTCAACGCCAGCAAAAGGCTCATCAAGAAGAATAAATTTAGGATCCATAGCTAATGCTCTAGCGATCTCAACCCTTCTTCTTTCACCACCTGAAAGTGCCATACCTAAGCTCTTACGAATATGCTGAATGCTAAACTCATCTAATAGTTCATTTAATTTTTCATCAATTTGATTTTTATTTAAATCTTTACGCGTCTCTAAAATAGCTACAATATTGTCTTCAACACTTAGCTTTCTAAAAACAGACGCTTCCTGAGGTAAATATCCTAATCCTCTTCTTGCTCTTAGATGAATAGGCATTTTTGTAACATCCTCATCTCCCATACGAACTTTTCCACGGGTTGCCGCAACTAACCCCACAATCATATAGAAAGATGTTGTTTTACCTGCACCATTAGGACCTAAAAGTCCAACAATCTCTCCTGTTGATACTTTCATAGAAACGTTATTTACGACCCACCTAGAGCCATATTTTTTACCTAGTCTTTTTGCTTCTAATGTATATTTTTCCATCTTAAACCTATAATCTAATTTGATAACACACTAACTATTCCAGCATCCTTAGTTTTTTTAGGAGCTTTGTGGTACTCAGAAATTGGTTTCAATCCTGTTTTAACTCTAGTTGCCTTTGTTACACCTTCTAATACAATGGTTGAGCGTCTATTTACACTTCCTGGGATTGAGACTAAATCATGTTTTATATCATATATAATTTTCTCGCCTCTATACTTATTATCATGTTGTATAACTTTTGCTTTTTTATCTAGCTCTAGATCCTTTTTTACTACATTATATATGATCTTCTTAGCAACCCCACCAACTGGTCCTCGAGTAATTTTTTCACTATCAACGAAGTTTGGTGAAGAGTTTGTTGGGAATGTATAAAACTGTGATCTATCTAAACCTTCTGTTTCCATAGTTAAGGTTTGGACCTTTTTATCCTTATTTAACTGTACAACAAGTTTTTGCCCAGAAATAAAGTTACACTCCTTCTCACTATCACAAAGTTTTTTAGCCTCTTCAAGCCATTTTTCTTGTAATTGAGAAAAAGAATATTTTTTATCTCTCACAAAATATTGAACTCCTTGTTTCAACACATGTGGTTTGTGACATAGAATATGCTTATGATGAATCTGCATAACAAAAACATTATCATAATAAGTTAATCTATTTTTATTTGCCTCATATACAGCTCTGTCTGAGCAAATGGTTATTGGACCATATTCTTTGAAAACATTATCCGCAGAATCATCTTCTTTTTCATTTGCAGTAACATTATCCTCTTTTTCAATAGCACTAGAGTTAGTAGAGCTAATAGCAAACGAAGTATTAAACAATGAAAATAACCCTAGAGCTACTAGCAATAATTTAGCTTGACGCATAGTAGCTCCTTACATCTTGGTTAAGGTTAATAACTTTTGAGTCTGCATTACCTTTAACTCCAATACCAGTTGTATTATTGCCTGTTTTAGGATCATACATCTTAACAAAATTATTATTATAGAAATCTTTTGTTTGACTATTATAATACATCTCTGAAGTTTTTATATATATCTTATTTGGTGAGTATTTACTATCATCCAGTGAAGTTGGTTGCTTTTTATTATCTGCTTTTTTCTTCAAATACATAATAGCATTGACTCCATCATACAGATGTATCAAATTCTCATTAGTTTCTTTACTTGAAAACCCATGCTTTGATTTAACTTGCCATGTTTTTTTCTCTGTTTCTTTATTGTAACTTTTCTCAATAAGATTAGTCATTCTAACATCTTGGTTAGTATATTGCTCTAGCTTTTCAGAAACAAAGTTTGTTTTTAGATCGCCTTGTTTATCATACTCATTATAGTGAAAATTATAAGCAGTTAGTTCAACCCTACTTTTAATTTTTTTCTTTGCACTAGGGCTTATACCACCTTCAAGAGCTTTATAACTTATATAAAGTATCGATACAACAACTACAAAAATAGAAACAGTATTTGCAAAGAAAGAATATTTAGTAAAAAACTTCATTATATTTTATTTTACTCCTCCAAACTCAACAAAATCCTTAAGCACTTTATCATAAAGGCCTAAATGCTTCATTAAGTATTCACAAAACTCACGTACAGCCCCATCACCACCTTTTTGATGACAAACATAGTCAGCATAGTTTTTTACTATATCAACAGAGTCTGCTGGAGCTGCTGAAACTCCTACTTTATTCATTAAAACTATATCTGGCAAATCATCTCCAATATAGGCAATATCATCATCATTAAAGCCATATCTTTCTTTTAATATATCATAAGCTTTTAGTTTATTCTTTTGTCCTTGAAATATATCATCAGAAGATAAACCTAAGCTTGCTAGTCGGTCAGCTACAATTTGTGAGCTTTTACCAGTTATAATAGCAACTTTCAAACCAAGCTTTTGTAATAAAACTAGACCTAAACCGTCTTTGACATTAAAGTTTTTATACTCATTACCATCATTAGAAATAATTATCTTGCCATCAGTTAATACGCCATCAACATCAAGTATTAATAATCTAATATTTTTTGATTTATTTGTTTTCATTTATCTGACTTAAATAAAATATCTATATACAATCAAAGATATTATCATAAATAAGAAAAGACAAAAATATTAAAGGACAAAAGAGTTTAAGTTTATTAACCCTTTTACAAGAAACAGAGAAATAAGAGCTTAAATCTACGATTAGAAAATTAGTATTTAAGAAAAAGTGCGCTAGTTAAAACAAGCTTTGATATAACTATTTATAATTTTTAACTGATTTTTCGATTTCTTTTCTTGCAAAATCAGCATTATCCCAACCATCAACTTCTACCCACTTACCAGAATCTAGATCTTTATAATGAGTAAAGAAATGTTCAATTTTACGTTTTAAAGTTTCAGGAATATCTTGAATATCATTAATATGATCATATTCTTTAGTCAGCTTACGGTTTGGTACTGCGATAATCTTTGCATCAACACCACCATCATCTTCCATTTTAAAGACTCCCACAGCTCTACAGTTTATAACACAACCAGCAACTAAAGGATATGGTGCAATTACTAACACATCAATTGGATCACCATCATCATATAATGTATTTGGTACAAAACCATAGTTAGCTGGATATCTCATTGTAGATGACATAAATCTATCAACCACAATCATATTACTGTCTTTACAGAACTCATACTTGATTGGATCACCATCTTGAGGTATCTCAATAACAACATTAAAATCATTTGGAATATCTTTTCCACAAGGTATATTTTTTAGCATCGTAATTTCTCCTTTATTTTTGCTAAACTATAGACACCTGATACACTATGTGAGAGTCTAACACAAAAACCTTTGTATTTATATTATATAAATATTAAAATAGCCGAATATTGATTTAACAAAATATACTACGCTTTAAATAAAATATTAAAGAGGGAATAATATGAATTTAAAAAAAATAGCTTTATTAACAGCTAGCTTAACAACATCTATAGCTATTGCAGCTCCAAACATCTCTGCAAGTTCTGACCCTTATTTTAATGGTGTCGGCGGCGTAAAACAAAAAGAAATTATAGTAAAACCTGTAAATATCCAACTAGATGCTGCTGCATGGGTAGCGATGGACTATCGCACTGGTGATATAGTGAGCCAAAAAAATATGGATGTTAGAAGAGAGCCAGCTAGTTTGACTAAAATGATGACATCTTACATAGTTGCTAGTGAGATTAAAGCTGGAAACCTTACATGGAATACGATGGTTCCAATTAGCCAAAAAGCAGCAAGTACTGGCGGTTCAAAAATGTATGTAAGAGCTGGTGCTAGAGTTTCTGTTAAAGACCTTGTAACAGGTATGGATGTAGTTTCAGGAAATGATGCAACTATTGCTCTAGCTGAATACATTGGTGGTACTACAGAAGCATTCACAGACCTAATGAACCAAACAGCTAAAGCTATCGGAATGAATAATACTCACTTTGCAAACCCAGATGGTTTACCTGGAGGAACTCAATACACTACTGCTCATGATATGGCTCTACTAGCAAGATCATATATATATAACTTCCCAGAAGCATATAAAGTTTATGATGATAGAGGCTTAGTTTGGAATGCAACAAAACAAGTTTCTGTAAGTATTGCAGATCGTAAACAATGCCTACCTAAATTTGATCGCTCTAATGGTGAAGTTATGCAAAGCTACACAGCTAGTGGTTTAGATGATTCTACTAAAGCTAAGTGTGATAAACTATTCCCTAAACGTGATAATTTTGTATTACAAAATAATAGAAACAAACTACTATTTACATTTGAAGGTGCTGATGGAATGAAAACAGGGCATACTACTGCTGCTGGCTACTGCCTAGTTTCTTCTGCTAAACAAGATGGTGAAAGATTTATATCTGTAGTTCTTGGAACAGATAGTTCTGCAAAAAGAGTTAATGAATCTGCTAAACTATTAAATTATGCTTTAACAAAATATCAAAATGTATTGTTATATAAAGCAAACTCACCTGTAACAATTAGTGCAAATAGTATTCCTAATGCAAAAGCAGGACAAAAAATAACTGTTACTTCAAGTCAAAATATCTATAAAACAGTTGCTAAAGCTTATATCCCTCATCTAAAACAAGGTATCGAGTTTACTCCTGGACTTAAAGCTCCAATATCTAAAGGGCAAAGAGTAGGAAATCTTGTGATTACAGTTGGTGGTTTAAAAGAGAAAATTGCAAGTGTCCCAGTAGTAGCACAAAATGACATATCTCAGAAAGGCTGGTGGTAATTAGTAATCTAAATAAGGAATAAATAATGTCTGACAATAAAAACAAAGAAACTTTTTTTGAATTTCCTTGCCAGTTTCCAATAAAAATAATGGCAAATCCTCAAAAAGCAACTGTTGAATTCATTTTAAGTATTTTTGAAAAATATGTACCAAATCATAGTGAAATAGACTTCAATACAAAAGAAAGTAAAACTGGTAAATACATATCAATAACAGCTATTTTCACAGCAGATAGTAAAGAGCAGCTAGATAATATATATAAAGAAATTTCTAGTCACCCAGAAGTGCATATGGTTCTATAATCTCATTAAATAATAAGCAAAATTATCATGCAAATCCAACAAAAAAATCTTGGTTTACAAGAATACTCCCAAGTATTTAAGGATATGATTGAGTTCACTGCAAATCGTACTGAAAATACTAGTGATGAAATATGGCTTGTTGAGCACCCAGCAGTATTTACTCAAGGTAAACATGGCAAACCTGAACATATTATTAACCTGCATAATATACCAATAGTAGAAACTGATCGTGGAGGTCAAGTCACCTATCATGGTCCTGGTCAGGCTGTTATATATTTTCTACTTGATGTCAAAAGAAATAAGCTAGGAGCTAAAAAGCTTGTCTCTACTATTGAACAAGCTTGTTTAAGCATGCTAAAAAAACATTATAATCTAAATGCTCATACTATAGAAAATGCTCATGGTATATATATAAACAATAAAAAAATTGCTTCCTTAGGGCTTCGAGTCAAACAAGGAAAAACCTATCATGGTGTTGCTATAAACACAGATATGGATCTAACTCCATTTAGCTATATTAATCCATGTGGATATAGTGGTTTAGAAATGTGTCAAATTAGTGATTTTAAGAGCACAAGCGTAACAAAAGTCCAGAAGCAATATTTAGAAGAGTTTCTGAAGCTTATTTAATTAAGAATATTTTTCCCACAACTCTTTTCTAACTTTAAATAAAAGTTCTCTTGATCTTACTTTATCACCAAAAATATCGTATTTAATTTTAAGTTTCGCAGCATGCTTTGCAATCTCATAAATATTAACGCTAAACGTTCCTTTATATTTTTTAGAATCAACTTTACCTTCTATAAGAGCTCTTTCATCAGTAATTATCTTTTTAGTTAAGGTAATATTTTTATTATTTTTGAACAAATCTAAAACTGCATAACTAACCTGCTCAACAGAATAATCAAAATTTTCAGAATATGAGGCTTCTTGCTCAACAGCATATGGTATAAACAAGCAGCTATTAAGAGCTAATAGATATGAAATAAATAAAAATAAGTACAATACTTTTTTCATACAAATCTATCAAAACATTAAGCCAAGTATAACTATAACTTAACATAGAATAATTAATAAATCTATAATGTTACTTTATCGACTAATGTATATTCTTTGCATACATCTAAAAAAGCCTTAGCAGGACGTGAAAATTCACTATTTTTATTATAAATACAAGCATTACTAATATATAACTCATCCATTGTTAATGGCAGTTCCTTAAGCTTATCTGAAACCATGTCTTTAGTAACTATAGACCAGCCAAAACCTGCCTCAACAAGCCTTTTAATCATTTCTAACATATTGATATTACTTAGCATTGGAGAGCTTAGTCGATATTTATGTATTAGTGAAGATAATGCAGCATGATGTTTATTACCAGCACATGGAGATAGAATGGGTATATTATTTAATCTCTCTAACATGCTACCAGATTGCTGCCAATAATTATGATCTCTAGCAATAACTGCAACAAACTGTTTTTCTTCAAAAACATAGTATCCTATACTTTTAGGCATATCATCATTAATCGTTATTAAAGCTATCTCTGTCTCTAATGAATCTACCTTTCCAATAGCTACTAGCGAAGATGTATAATCAAACTTAATATCTACTTTAGGATACTTATTTGCATAATGTTTAAGTATTTGTGGTAAAAAAACTAAGCCTACCTGATAACTACAAGCAACTGTTAGCTCTCCAACAACTTCATTTTGAAAGTCCTGTATTTTTCCTTCAAGTCTATTAAAAGCATTCATAAGATCTATCGCATAAGGTAAAAGTGTTTTACCTGCTGAAGTAAGCTGAGCAGTAGCTCCTTTACGATGAAATAACTTATTATTTGAACTACTCTCTAGCTGAGCTACTCTTTTAGTAATCGTAGGCTGAGTTATAAATAGTTTATTAGCCGCTGCTGTAAATGACCCAGTATTAACAATAGCAAGAAATGCTTGTATATTCTTTATAGATTCCATTTATGAATAATTATTATAAATTTAATTCATTTTATCTATAGTTTACTCTTATATATAATAATTTCATAATTAATCTTAAATAAAAATTATGACAAAGTTATGATAATTCTTTTAATATATCTTATCTGTGGCATCATCGTAGGCACTCTCTCTTCATGGATTGGTGCAGGTGGTGGTGCTGTTATTATTCCTGTAATGTTATTAGTCTGTAAATACCAAGGTATGTCTAACGAAATCTCGATTCATCTAGCAGTATCTACTTCTTTGGCCTTCATTATGATTAATGCTTTTTATAGTTCTTACAAACATTATAAACATGGACATTTAATTTTAAATATTCTTAAAAATGCATTCCCAGCTATTATAATAGGTGCAATATTAGGCACTATAATTAGCCAACTTATGTCAGCAAGAGTTATTGAAACTATATTTGCGATTCTTTTAATAGTAAGTCTAGTTAAAACATTTAAATTTAAAAAGAATATTGCGAAGTTAGAGGTAATCCTACCTTCAAAGATATCTTGTATATTTCTTGGCTCAACTGCTGGTCTACTTTCGAGTATCGTTGGTATTGGCGGCTCAAGCATAGTAAATCCATATATGAAACATTATAATTACCCAATGAGAAACTCTGCTGCGATGGCCGGTGCTATAGCGCTTCCTACTGCTGCAATAGCAACTGTTACAATGTTAATATCAAGCTATCATGCACTTGGACTTCCAAAATATAGCTTTGGTTACTTATATTTTCCAGCTTTTTTGGGGCTATTAGTTGGCTCATTTATTGGTGTACCAATAGGGGTTAGGATCGTTAAAAGATGCCCTGAAGCGATATCTATATGGTTATTTAGATTGATTTTAATATACGTAATTATCGATATGCTTATATAAGTTTCAGATATGATTTGCATTTAGGAAATAAAACTGTCTTTTAGTATAGTTTTAAAATCTATAATTTTCTAAAAGAATTTAAATAAAGATAAAAAGTTAATAGTAATTAATTAGAAATTAGATTAACTATATTTATTAGTTCCTGGAATATAAGTACAACTATAAGAAAGTTTTCAAAAATGCTGATCTAGATGGATGCTTAAGCTTTCTAAGAGCCTTTGCTTCGATCTGTCTAATACGCTCTCTCGTCACATTAAATTGTTTACCAACTTCTTCTAATGTGTGATCTGTGTTCATACCAATACCAAAACGCATCATTAGAACTTTAGCTTCTCTTTCTGTTAAGCCAGTATCGATAAGCTCTTTGATAGCTTCTCTTAAGTTTTCTAAGTTAGCAGCCTCTATTGGGGAGTAATTATTTTTATCCTCTATAAAGTCTCCTACTGTAGAGTCCTCATCATCACCAATCGGGCTTTCCATAGAAATAGGCGTATGTGAAATATTTAGAATCTTTTTAAGCTTATCTTTAGTCATATTTGGAGTATATTCGATAATCTCTTCTTCAGTGGCTTCACGACCTTTCTCTTGTAAGATTTGACGCTTAATTCTGTTAACCTTGTTGATTGTTTCAATCATATGAACAGGTACACGAATAGTTCTAGCTTGATCAGCAATTGAACGAGTAATAGCCTGACGAATCCACCAAGTAGCATAAGTAGAAAACTTAAATCCTTTACGATAATCAAATTTATCTACTGCTTTCATTAGACCAATATTACCCTCTTGGATAATATCTAAAAAGTGTAAGCCTCTATTTGTGTATTTTTTTGCTTCTGAAACAACTAGTCTTAAGTTTGCTTCAATCATTTCTTTTTTAGCTTGAGTGATTTTCGCTTCACTTTTGGAGATTTCAACGTTAACATTTTTAAGCTCTGAAATATCCATCATCATCAAGCTTTGAAATTGATTAATCTGCTTAGTAAGATTTTGAATTTCTCGGATAATATTATCTGTGAATCTATATTTTTTAGTTAGAGGCTCAAGCCAATCAATAGAACCGATTTTATATGCTTTTAAGAATTCAGCTCTAGGGGTTTTTGCTCTATCAACAGATAATCTTAAAATTTTTCTTTCAAACTCCTTAACACGAGCATAAGGAAGTCTAATGTAATCTACTAACTTTTGTAAATGAGAAGTTGAAAGTCTTAAACATTCAAATTCTTTAATAATCTTGTTATAAAGTTTCTTAGAAGGTTTTTCTTGATACTCATCAAACAACTTCTCAAGATTAGTAAAAAACTCATAAGCTCTTTGAGTGTCAATTTTTTCATCATGATCGTCTTCAGCAACTTTCTCTTCAGCTGTTTGCTCATCACTAAAACCAGCCATAATTTCATTAAAACGAATATATTTAGCAACAGGATCTTCCTCTATATCCTGAGAAGACATATAATCTTGAGCTTTTTCTTCTAATTCACGAAACCTTTCAATATATGTTTTTACAACTATAGGATAACTTAAGATTGTACTAAACACCTCTGTTGTACCCTCTTCTATTCTAATAGCAATATCAGTTTCACCTCTTTTATCTAGAAGGTCAACTATACCCATTTCACGCATATACATACGAATAGGATCTGATGTTTTACCTCTTAAATCATCAAGATTTGCTTCACTTACTTTTCGTTCATCTTCTTCTTCTATTTCAGGAGTTCTATCATAAACATCAATACCTGCATCAACAAGTATTGCTTCTATCTCTTCATATTTTTTTGGATCTTCAGAAACATCTCCAGGTAAGGCATCTAATATATCTGCTCTGGTTAAATAACCTCTTTCTTTACCATCAATTATTAAATCTTTCAGATCTGAGAGTAAGTCTTCTCTTGTCATCTAATACTCCAATAGATTATTATTTATTTTAATTATTCAATTTAGAAAGTAGATATTTAATTTCCATTTGTTGAAGCTCTGTTCTAAATGGCAGATCTTTCAAATAATTAATTCTCAATTTTCTACTTTCTTTTTCAATTCTTTTTAAATCTTTTAACATCTGATTACAGTAATCTTCGCCATCAGATTTTTTGCTAGTATTATTAATACCATAGCTTAATAATTCAAAGAAGTACTCTCTGTAGTCAGGATAATCCTCTGCCAATAGCTGTATAAGTATAACAGCCTCTATTTCATTAGATGAGTCTTCTTTTAAAGTTTTCAAGCTTTTTATTAAAAAATCAAGATTTTTCGTTACTGGAAAAATCTCAAAATCGTTATTTTGATATAAAATACGAAAATCTACAATATTTACAAATAATTCTGCAAGTAATTTTTCTTCAAGTCGTAAATTTCTTGAAAGTTTTTTCTGCTTAACATTATTGGAGCACATACCTTGTAGACCTTCATAAACATTATGCCTACGTATTTTTAATAACTTTTTAATCTGCTCAGTTTTTATACCTATCTTTTCTGCTATTGTTGCAATAATACTCTCTGAGTAAATATTATCATCAACATCAGATAAGAAATTTTTTAAATCTTCTATTACTTCCGCCTTAGACTCCGCTCTACGAAGGTCTTTACCATTTATAAAATTTGTTATTAAAAATTCCGCAACAGGTAAGGCATTATCTAAAATATTTGTAAATTCATCTAAACCTTTACTTTTAATAAAATCATCAGGATCTTTACCATCAAGTAAAGTTAAGATTTTTAACTTTTTATTACCATCTAATATAGGTAAAACTATCTTAATTGTTCTAAGAGCAGCTTTTTGTCCTGCGGAGTCTCCATCAAAACATAAAACAACAGAGTTTGTTTCTCGAAAAAGGATCTTCGCATGATTTTGCGAAAAAGCAGTCCCCAACGTAGCAACAGCATTATAAAAGCCATGTTGTGCTAGACCTACTACATCCATATATCCTTCGACAACTACTAAGCTTTGGATTAAATTTTCTGGATTTTTCTTTTTATACTCTCGATATTCATATAAACCATATAAGATATTATTCTTTTGGAAAACTATGGTTTCTGGTGAATTTATATATTTAACACCATCAACATCATCTATAACCCTAGCTCCATAAGCAATTACATTCCCTTGAATATTACGAATAGGAAACATAATTCGACCTCTAAAGCGATCATAGACATTTCCTTTATCATTCTTTATTGCTAATCCTGTATCTACTAAGATTTCCTCTGTAACTTTAGCCGATCTAGCAAGCTGTGTTATATTATTCCAGCCTTCTGCAGAATAGCCTATACCAAAGATTTTTGCTAAACTAGAATCAATCCCTCTTTTTTTAAGATAGGCTATGGCTTTATTTTTTGTCACTGAATTGCCCAAATTCCAACGATAATATTTTTGAGCAACTTCTAAAAAACTAATACATTTATTATACAGCTGCTCTTTTTGTATGTCCTCTTGAGAGTAGTTCTCGTATTCAACTGGTTTGCCAACTATTTCTGCTAGATTCTTTACAGCATCTATAAACTCTAAATTATTAATTTTTTTAACAAAAGTAAGAGCATCTCCTGATTCTTGACAGCCAAAACAATGAAAAAAATTTTTACTTGGTGTTACAAAAAATGAAGGTGTTTTTTCATTATGAAAAGGACAGCAACCTTTATAGTTTTTACCAGATTTCTTTAAATTGACATATCTTGAGACGACATCAACTATATCAGCACTAGCCACTAGCTCTTTTATAAAACTATTTGAAACTCTTTTTGCCATACTGATGTCAGGAGTAAATATTGTTAGACTAAATTAGATTTTACTATAGCACTAACTTTACTCATATCTGTTCTTCCTGCTAATTCTTTTTTTACATTTGCCATAATCTTGCCCATCTCTTTCATAGATGTTGCTCCTACAGCTTCAATAGCTTTTTGAACAATTGCTACAACTTCTTCGTCACTAAGTTGCTTAGGCATATATTTAGTTAGAATCTCAATCTCTCTTTTTTCACCTTCAGCTAGCTCAGCTCTATCAGCTTGAATGTATTGATTGTAAGAGTCTTGTCTTTGTTTAATCATTTTTGTAATAACTGCTATTACAATCTCATCTGTAATGTCTATTTTTTCATCAATCTGCTTTTGCTTAATAGCAGACATAGCCATACGGATAGTTGTTAATCTATTTTTATCTTTAGTTTTCATTGACTCTTTCATATCAAGAGTCAATTGATCAAAAATTTGTGACATTTTAAAAAAGAATTCCTAGTGAAAGATGAGAGCTTTACGCTCTCGAGGTGGTTTAAATAAAAAAACTATCTTCTAGCCATCATATTGCTCTTATGAGCTCTTTTAACAGCTGCAGCTTTTTTTCTTTTGCGTGCCCAAGTTGGCTTTTCAAAGTACTCTCTACGGCGTAGTTCAGATACTATTCCAGCTTTCTCACAAGATCTTTTGAATCTTCTAAGAGCAACATCAAAAGGTTCTCTTTCTTTAACTCTAACGCTTGGCATACTCTCTCACCTCACTTAAAATGCCAGTTTATCAGTTATCAAAAAACTAAGGGCTTATGCCCACGATAATTTTTACAGATAGCGATTATATCATATGCCCTTATAAATACAAGTCTTGGTTTTATAGCCAAACTGAGGACTAAATGTATAAAAAGTGAACCAAAACTTATAATGTTCGCCTGTATTTATATCATATAAAATGCTATTATCTGAAGTTAATATTGTTTTGAAAACTATACGGACTAAAAGTTTTGCATAAAAGAACTAAACTATTAATATTGCTATCTCTATTTACTATATCTATTACTAGTACTTTTGCTGCTACTACACGTAGTGAAATTCAATATCTCGTAAAAAAATATGGTTTAACAAATGCTAAAATAGCTATAGCCACTCAAAGAACAAATTCAGGTAAGGAACTATACTCTTATGCAAAAAATAGAGCTATGATACCAGCCAGCAACAATAAACTTTTTACAATAGTTGCAGCTCTTTTTACACTTCCTAGTGATTTTAGATTTGTAACGTCTGTAAACTACCCTGCAGATAGAGTAAAAAGTCATACTCTATATAGCGATATGTATATTAAATTCTCAGGAGATCCTTCTTTAACAGGAACACAGCTTGCAAAACTTATTAAAAGAATAAAAACAGAAAAAGGCATAGATAAAATAACTGGCGATATATACTTAGTAGGAGTATTTTCTGGACCATATGTTCCACAAGGATGGTCAAAAGAAGATAGTTCTTTTTGCTATGGCGCCCCAGCATCTAGTTTTACAATGAATAGAAACTGTACTGTTATTAAATTAGCAAAAAATCCAAATAGCTTATCTACAAGAGTCATAAAGCTAAGTAATGCCAGTAATATAACTATTGAGAATACCACAAAATATACAAGTGCCTCTAGAGCAACTTTTATTTATATGGATGATAATAATGTTGTACATATTAGTGGATACCTATCCAGAACTGCAGAAAGAATGTTTGAATTAGCCATAAAAAATCCTGCTTTAAAAACTCTAGATACTATAAAAGACTTTTTAAACACTTATGGAATAAAGCATGGTAGGATTTCCATAGCAACAAAAGTGCCTAAAGGATATCCTGTACAACTTTCAACATCTTCAGCAACAATTGGCTATATAATCGACGAAACACTTAAGCGTTCAGATAACCTATATGCGGAGACAATCCTAAATACTGTAGCATTAAAAAAAACAGGTATAGGATCAACTAAGTCTGGAATCGAAGCTGTTCAGAATATTATATATAATAAGCTAGGCTTAGATACATCAGCATTAACAATGTATGATGGCTCAGGACTTTCACAACTTGACAGAGTATCTCCAAACTTCATAGTTAACTTTCTGACTAAAACTTTTTACAGCTCTGTTGGAAAAAAACTATACCATTATTTGCCAACTTCTGGGATGAGTGGTACTATCGCATATAGAATGGGAGGTAAATTATTAGGTAAGGTACATGCGAAAACAGGGACTCTTTCTGGAGTATCCATTTTATCAGGGTATGTTCTAACTGCAAAAAATCATCGCATAACATTCTCGATAATGCTAAATGACTTAAAGCGCTCAGATCGCTATAATGCTCGTAGATTCCAAGATAAAGTAGTAGGTGTTTTTTATAGGTATTTATAATGAAGAAAATAATCAGATTAGCAGGTGTAATTTCAACTATCGCGATCCTAGGATCTTGTACAACGGCACAACCTAGAAATATAAATAATGCTTGTAGTATTATCCATCAATATCCAGACTGGTATTATGACATGGTAGACTCTTATGATCGTTGGGGAATTCCTCTAAATGTGCAAATGGCTTTTGTAAGGCAAGAATCTTCCTTTAGAGCAGATGCTAAACCTTCGATGCAGTACTACTTTGGATTTATCCCTAAAGGGCGAGCTTCGAGTGCTTATGGTTACTCTCAAGCATTAGATGGTACTTGGGCTCATTATAAAAAACAAACAAAACAAACATTTGTATCTCGATCCAATTATGCTGATGCTGTTGACTTTATTGGCTGGTATCTAAATGATGTTCATAATAAAACAGGAATCAGTAAAACAAATACTTATGATCTATATCTGGCTTATCATGAAGGTATTGGAGGTTACAGACGCGGTAGCCATAGAAATAACTCTTTCTTAAAAAATTATGCTCGCAAAACTGCTGATGTTGCTAGAAAATACTCAGCACAATTAGAAAGCTGCGAAATACCACGTAAATCATTACTATCATATATTTTCTAATCATAAGGTAATCAAATGAACTCAAAACCATTTAAAATTATAACCAGTGTTCGCTGGTCAGATACGGATAAAAATGACCATGTTAATAATGGTAAATATTTTGATTATTTTGAAGAAGCTCGAACAACATGGGCTTATGAAAATACAGGTCTAATGAATTGGGCTAAAGAGAATTCTATTCAATTAGTAATCACTGAGCAAAGCTGTAAATATATATTAGCTCTTCAACATCCAAATAAAATAGAAGTCACTCAATATATTTCTAAAATAGGTGCTGCAAGCATTGAGTTTGATTATGAAATAAGAATTCTTGGTGATGATAAGCTAGTTACTAAAGCAAAAGCTAGACTAGCATGCTATAACACAAAGACATCTAGACTACAAAAACTTCCAACAGACTTAAAACAAAAACTTCTGCAAAAAAATGACTGACACTAATAAACAAAATCTAAAAAAACTTGAAAAACAAATTCTTAGAAAAACTGCTCAGGCAATTAACCAATATAATATGATTGAAGATGGCGATAAGATAATGATCTGCTTATCAGGAGGCAAAGACTCTTATTGCCTGCTTGAGATGTTAATACTACTACAACAAAAAGCACCTATAAAATTTGATATAGTTGCTGTTAACCTAGATCAAAAACAGCCTGGTTTTCCAGAGGAAGTACTACCAAACTACCTAAAATCAAAAGAAGTTGACTTTCATATTATTGAAAGAGATACATATAGTGTTGTAAAAAAAGTGATTCCTGAAGGTAAGACAACTTGTGGGCTATGCTCAAGAATGCGCCGTGGCATATTATATGACTTTGCTGAAGAGAATGGTATAACAAAAATTGCCTTGGGCCATCATAGAGATGATATTATTGAAACATTCTTTTTAAATATATTTTATAATGGCACTATTAAAGCAATGCCTCCTAAGCTTCTAAGTGATGATAAAAGAAACATAGTAATTCGCCCTCTTGCTTTTGTTAGTGAAAAAGAAACAACTCAATATTCTGAGCTTAAAGACTTTCCAATTATCCCGTGTAACCTATGTGGCTCTCAAGATAATTTGCAAAGAGTATTTATAAAAGATATGCTAAACCAATGGGAAAAGAAAAACCCTGATAGAAAGAATGTAATATTTAAGGCTCTTTCAAATATATCTCCATCACAAATGCTGGATAAAGAGCTTTTTGATTTTTTTAATATTTCAAAAAATGATATACAAAGATAGACAAGGAGAAAACATGAATCTAAAAAAAATAATGGCTCTTACGGCGTGCTCACTAATAGGCCTAACCGCTACTGCATATAGTGACACTCAAGAATCAACAGGAATAAAAATTGGGCCTCAAGCTAGCTATACTGTAGGTTATCAAATTGGTTCAGGAATAGCCAATCAAAATTTTGGTATAGATAATTCAAAAGCAGCAGAAGGATTTGAAGATGCTTTAAAAGGTAACAAACCTAAGTTATCAGAAGATCAAATCCAAAAAGATATGCAAACTCTTAAGAATGAACTGATCAAAAAACAAGTTAATATAGCAAAACAAAACAAAGATAATTCAGAAAAATTAATTAGCGAAATTTCAAAAATTGATGGCATAACTAAAGTAGATGATGGTGTTTACTATCAAATGATAAAACAAGGCAATGGTAAAAAACCTAGTGCTGATAGTAAAGTAACAATTGCATATGATGGAACTACTCCTGCTGTTGTTTATGCTAAAGATAGTCAAAAAGCTATCAAAGCAATAAAAGATGGCAAACTTATAGGCTCAAGTTTTGATTCAAGTAAAGGCGTTTCATTCCCTCTTACAAATCTAATCCAATGTTGGAAGGATGCTATACCTCAAATTCCTACAGGCTCTACAGTTATACTATACTGTGCTCCTGATACTGCATATGGAACAAGAGCTCCTGCTGCTATAGGTCCAAATCAAGCTCTTTCTTTCAAAATTACTCTGAAGAGTTTTAGCTAGAAACTATTTCTTAATTATTTTACCTATTTCAAACTACATTTATAAGCTAGTATCTTGTAAAAAATCCAATATTTGCTTTTTAAGCCATTGGTGAGTCTGACTATAATCAATATTACGATAAAGCAATTCAAAATAGAATTTCTGTGATATAAATGGGAGTTGGAATAACTTAAGAGGAAAAAATGCGAGAAGAGAGCATGCATACTTTTTAGGTACAATAAGGAGTAACTCTTTTTCATATGCTAATTGTGCTGCACAAAAGGCATCAGATACAGTAATATAGTGCTTTCGACTTACTCCATTCTTACGTAGCATAATATCAGTTATTGTCTCAGAGTAATTATTCATATATGATAAAACCACATGCTCAATATTGACATAAATTTGCTTTTGTAAGACTACTTTTTTGATTAAGTTCATTTATTCCAGAAAGACAAACAAAGCTCTCTTCCAAAAACATCTCTCGATGATATATTTTTGGTATATTAGAAAAAGCCCCAACAAAAAAATCAAATTTTTCTTGGTCTTTTATTGATATACTATTTATATCAGTAATATTTTCCAGTGATAACCTAATATTGGGAGCTTTTTCTTTAAGCAAAGTATAAAGTTGTGGCAACAATAATGAACTAATGCAACTATGAATCGCAATTCGATATTCACCATGTAATTGCTCAGGGTGTAATACGTTAATATTTAAATTAACAATTTTTTGCATCGAATCTATCATACTCTCAAGCTGTGGTTTAAGTTGTTGAGCTTTATGAGTTAATGTCATTTGTTTTTCTTTATGATTCTGAATTAAAAGCTGATCATCAAAATCTATGCGTAACTGTTTTAAAGCTAAGCTTACTGCAGGCTGTGTAATAAATAAGGCTTTACTAGCAAGAGTAACATTTCGCTCCTGTAATAGTACATGAAGTGTCACAAGCAGGTTTAAATTAAGCCTTTTAATATTCATGCTTAAACTTAAATTAACATATAAGTAATACTTATGAAGTATAAATTAAAAATACTTATTTTACTAACTAATCAACTTTTCTTATACTCAAATAAATCTAATTTTATATTTATTTATTAGGAAACAATGAGTCAATCACTACCTGAACAGCATCCAATCAAAGGCGCTTCTTTAGCACTAATAACTTTCTTTCTACTAGCCCTAACAGGAGTAGCAGTTAAGTTTATTGGCTCTAGTTTAAGCACATGGGCTATTGTATTTTGCCAAAATGTAATTTGTTTAATTTTATTATTACCTAGTTTAAAGAGTCACAAACAAGTTATATCATTAAAAACAAATAGATATGGATTATTATTCATACGTGCTTTAGCTGGAGTATTAACCTACTTTTTTGCATTTATGGCAATGAAAACTATTCCTTTAGTAAATGCTATATTATTATGGAATACTGCTCCACTTTGGGTACCTTTTATTCTCTTACTTATTTTAAAAGTGCGCTTACCTTGGTACGCTATCATTTCAGCCATAATTGGTTTTATTGGTATTATATTTACCCTACATCCTGAGAGCAGCTCTTTTAATATAATAGGAAGTATATATGCTATTATTGGTGGTTTTTTATTTGCAGTGACTATGGTTGCTAATAGACAATTAATACATACTGAGCCACATTTACGTATATTATTTTATTAGGTTCTGTGCACAAAAAATATAAATTAGATTGAAAATAGCTAAACCGTTGTTATTTAAAAGTTGAAAGACAGT